>NZ_JBPWJX010000018.1:0-129197 GCF_051781745.1 Bacillus cereus group sp. Bce019 | reverse complement strand
CTTCTTTTGTGAACTTGTATTCTTTTGTCATTTCATTCATCCTCTCATTTTGTTTTTTATTTTTATTTACAAATCTTAATTGACGTTGTTAACCCGATAATTACTCCTACACAAAGCGGCGTTGTTTCTGGTTGTACATCCGATGCTCCTTGGATTTCCGCTAATTCTTCCTCACTTAATTCATTTAGCGCTTTTCCAGATGGGTGTTTTGGTAAGTCTTTTAACTTTTCTCTTACTTGGGGATCTTTCCACGCCTCTACTAACTCTTCTTTTGTAAACTTGTAGCCTTTTGACATTTCATTCATCCTCTCATTTTGTTTTTTATTTTTATTTACAAATCTTAATTGACGTTGTTAACCCGATAATTACTCCTACACAAAGCGGCGTTGTTTCTGGTTGTACATCCGATGCTCCTTGGATTTCCGCTAATTCTTCCTCACTTAATTCATTTAGCGCTTTTCCAGATGGGTGTTTTGGTAAGTCTTTTAACTTTTCTCTTACTTGGGGATCTTTCCACGCCTCTACTAACTCTTCTTTTGTAAACTTGTAGCCTTTTGACATTTCATTCATCCTCTCATTTTGTTTTTTATTTTTATTTACAAATCTTAATTGACGTTGTTAATCCTATAATTACTCCCACACAAAGCGGTGTTGTTTCTGGTTGTACATCTGATGCCCCTTGAATTCCCGCTAGTTCTTCTTCACTTAATTCATTTAACGCTTTTCCAGATGGGTGTTTCGGTAAATCTTTTAATTTTTCTCTTACTTGGGGATCTTTCCATGCTTCTACTAACTCTTCTTTTGTAAACTTGTAGCCTTTTGACATTTCATTCATCCTCTCATTTTGTTTTTTATTTTTATTTACAAATCTTAATTGACGTTGTTAATCCTATAATTACTCCCACACAAAGTGGTGTTGTTTCTGGTTGTACATCTGATGCCCCTTGGATTTCCGCTAATTCTTCCTCACTTAATTCATTTAGCGCTTTTCCAGATGGGTGCTTCGGTAAATCTTTTAACTTTTCTCTTACTTGGGGATCTTTCCATGCTTCTACTAATTTCTCTTTTGTAAATTTGAATTTCTTAACCATTTCATTCCTCCTTTTGTTTTTCTATTCATTTGTTTATTTATTTGTTTGTTGTTCTCTACAGTTATAAATTTACAATATTCAAAGTTTTTAGGTAACTTCGCAAAATTGCATATTTTTAACATTTTTAAAATAAAAAATTCCTAACCTACAAAATGTAAGTTAGGAATTTCAGCTCCGGATTCAACAGTAAATAAACAATAATAGGCTAACAATAACATCAAAAAAGCCCTTTGCACGTGGTATTTTTACTTACCACACAAAGGGCTTCTGCACAAAATAATATTAAAGTTTATATAACGCGCCCAGAGGGATTCGAACCCCCGGCAGACGTGGTACCGGAAACCACCGCTCTATCCGACTGAGCTATGGGCGCATGATTATAGAAAACACTTCATTTTCTTCTCATAATAATAGCAATAAAATCCATCTAAATCAATAAAAATATCCCCGTAATACCTTATGCATCTTAGCTAAAAGCATATAAAATCTATTCCAACCCTAAATTTTCCAATCATAAATTCACCCCAACTCACAAATTATAATCTTTGAATTGATATTCCAAAGGGGGCTTCATTCAATGACTGTAATTACAAAATTAAAGCAAACTGTTTCTGGATTAAAAAGTGCACAAGCTAGCTTAGAGGGATTCGCTCTTGATACGGATAACCAACAAGCGAAGCAACTTTTCCAAACAGCTGCGCAGCAAACACAAACGATTATCGATTCTTTAAACCCACGCGTTGAAGAAGTCCAACAAGAAGAACCACAATACTCACAGCAATAACAAATCGGTCTTGCTGTGAAATAGAAAAAGGATGATATGCAGTCATCCTTTTTCTATCACATTACATATTGCAATAGGAATGGAATGATAATTATGCGAAAACTCGGCCTCATAACCGCATTATTTGCACTTCTATTTAGCTCTTTTACCGGATGTGATAATAGTCCTTTAGATAAAAAAGTGAAAGAAGAAGCAAAACGAACGGAGAAAGAAAAAGGTCCAAAGTTAACAAAGACGAGTACGGAATCCTTTAATCAATCTATATCACAAGGAGCGAAGAAAAGAGCTCTCGCTATGGATGAAATTATAAAAAGCACAGCAGTGAATTCAAATTTAGATCTCTACATAGCAGTTATACCGGAGCATCACGAAAGGTTTGGATTAAAACCTCTTCGTAAGAAGCTTCAAAAGCAGCTAAGTGATGAGCATCCTACTTTCGATGTTCGTGTCAGTACAGATAAAAAAATCTTTATGTTACTCGAAAAACTCGAAAGAAAAATTAAGGAAAAAGAAGTATCTAAAGATGAAATTAATAAACAATTAAAATTCATTGGTAAAAAAATGGAGTCTAACACTTAACGCTTTTTAAAAGAAAAGGAAGGATTGCAATGGCTAGTAAAGATAAAAACTTAACCCCTGTACAACAGGAGTATAAAAAATTCGAACAAGAACGCGAACCGAAACGACCTGTCTTAAAAAATTGTATAAAAGCCTTTTTCGTCGGTGGTTTTATTTGCTTCATCGGACAACTCATTTCTACTTTTTACATCACATATTTTGATTTCACTGAACGCTCAGCAGGCAATCCAACAGTCGCAACTCTCATTTTCATCTCCATGTTGCTAACTGGATTTGGTATATACGATCGTTTTGGACAGTTTGCCGGAGCAGGTACAGCTGTACCTGTTACTGGATTTGGTAACTCTGTTATTGCCGCGTGTATTGAGCATCGAACGGAAGGATTTGTCCTTGGCGTTGGCGGCAATATGTTTAAACTAGCTGGTTCTGTTATTTTATTTGGTGTATTTTCCGCTTTCGTCATCGCACTTATCAAAACGATTCTCGTTCAATGGGGAGGGCTATAAATGTTACAAGGACACCGAACGTGGGTATTTGAAAACAAACCAGTTATTATTTCGACGGGAGTCGTTGGCGGACCGTTTGAAGCAAAAGGGAAAATCCCAGAAGATTTCGATACCCTCCATGAAGATTTATGGCTCGGACAAGATTCCTATGAAAAAGCACATAAAATTTTATTTGAAGAAGCTTGTAGCCGCGCCACCGAAAAAGCAAAACTTCGTAAAGATGATATTCAATTTGTACTGGCAGGCGATTTAATTAATCAAATTACCCCTACAAGCTTTGCTTGCCGTACACTAGGCACTCCTTATCTCGGACTATTTGGCGCTTGTTCTACTTCTATGGAAGGTTTAGCACTTGGAGCAAGTATCGTAAATGCAAAAGGCGCAAAATATTTATTAACCGGGGCATCAAGCCATAACACCGCTGTAGAAAAACAATTCCGCTATCCTACCGAATATGGCGGGCAAAAACCACCTACCGCGCAGTGGACAGTAACCGGAGCAGGAGCCGCTATTTTAAGCGATACTGGACACGGTCCTAGGGTAACATCTGCCACAATCGGACGAGTGGTTGATATGGGATTAACAGATCCGTTTAATATGGGAGGTGCAATGGCTCCAGCTGCCGTTGATACAATTGAAGCCCACTTACGCGAACGCCAAATTGATGCCTCTTACTACGATTTAATCGTAACGGGTGACCTCGGACATGTCGGTCGCGAAATTGCTTATGACTTACTACATAAACACGGAACGAAAGTAACGAGCGAACAGTTTCAAGATTGCGGGTTACTCATTTATAGAGAAGGGCAACCTGTTATCGCTGGTGCTAGCGGACCAGGATGTTCTGCAACGGTCGTGTACGGTCATTTATTAAACCGAATGAAAAGAGGAGAGTTCAAAAAAATACTTGTCGTTGCGACAGGCGCTTTACTATCTCCACTTACATTCCAACAAGAAGAAACGATTCCGTGTATCGCTCATGCCGTTTCGATTGAATTTGGAGGTGCAACGCAATGATTTTTTTCTGGGCTTTCGTCATTGGCGGACTCATATGTGTAATCGGCCAACTTATGTTTGATGTCGGCAAACTAACACCCGCCCATACAATGGCAACACTCGTCGTTGCCGGAGCTATATTAGATGGATTCAATTTGTATGAACCATTAATTGATTTCGCTGGAGCTGGGGCAACCGTACCTATTACAAGCTTCGGTAATGCCCTCGTTCATGGCGCAATGGAAGAAGCTGCAAAACATGGCATCGTTGGCGTTATTACCGGCATGTTTAAAGTAACGAGCGCCGGTGTATCAGCAGCTATTATTTTCGGCTTCATTGGAGCATTGTTATTCAAACCGAAAGGATAAGAGGTGTTTATATGACTGTTATTGCTAGCGTAAAAACTTGCCTCGCTAGTGTAAGGGGAGCTCAAGCAAGCTTAAGTTCCCTTTCGCTAAACTCTACAGACGATGAAGCAAAACGCGTATTTCATGAATGTATGTTAGAAATGGACAGCATCATCGCTGATTTACAGGATAGGGTTTCATTATTAGAACGTGAAGAACCTCAATATAAAGGGTTTTAAGTAGACTGGAGGAAATGACTATGTCTCACCTGCCGGAATGGACACTTGTTATCCTTCGCTCTGTATTCATATTAATCATTTTATTCACTATTACAAAGTGCTTAGGAAAAAGGCAAATCTCTCAGCTTTCCTTTTTTGAATACATAGCAGGAATGACAATTGGCGATATCGCCGCTCAAATAGCTACAGGGCTTGATCAAAAGTTTTTCCACGGTGTCTTTGCCATACTTATTTTCGCCTCAGTACCCTTCTTTGTCGGAATTCTCTCCCTAAAAAACAAAACGGCTAGAGATTTTTTTGAAGGGAAGTCTACAGTGTTAATAAAAGATGGCAAAGTACTTGAGGATAATTTAAAGAAAGAGAAATATACAAGTGATGAGTTACTTGAACTTCTTAGAGGAAATGGTGCATTCAGTATAGCTGAAGTCGAATTTGCTGTCTTAGAACCGAGTGGAGAATTAAATGTATTATTAAAGAAAGATTCTCAGCCACTTACAGCAAAAGATCTAGGTTTAAAAGTGCCAAATGAAAAAGAACCACAAACTGTTATTATGGATGGAAATGTACTAGATGAACCTCTTTCAGCAAGCGGACATAACCGCGCTTGGCTACATTCAGAATTAGAAAAAATCGGTGTTGTTATTGAAAATGTCTTCCTCGGTCAAGTGGATTCATACGGACAACTTACTATCGACATTTACAATGACAAACTCCAAATGCCTTCTCCTCAAAACAAACCTTTATTATTAGCATCTTTAAAAAAATGTCATGCTGATCTTGAACTATTTTCCCTAGAAACAAAGTCGAAGTCAGCAAGCGAAATGTATAGTAAAAACGCGAAACAAATCGAAAAGATTTTAAATAAAGTAACCTATCTTTTAAAAGACTAATTATCGAAAGAACGCTTCAGTTAAAAGGCGTTCTTTTCTTTTTTCTCCAGTTTTCGTAACGTTTAAATTTATGTAATTCGGTTATGATGTTGAAGATACATAAGCAGGGAATTTCGAAAACATAGCGAATATTTCATGGTACAACTACATATTTTTTTGATTTAAAGTGGTTTCGTTTGACCTTTATTGACCATAATTGTATTATAAGACTAAGAAAGCTTTATAAGGAGGAAATAACAGATGAATTTAATTCCTACAGTAATTGAACAAACAAATCGTGGAGAACGCGCTTACGATATTTACTCTCGACTATTAAAAGACCGCATCATTATGCTTGGTAGTGCAATTGATGACAACGTAGCTAACTCAATCGTTTCCCAGCTTTTATTCTTGGAATCTCAAGATCCAGAAAAAGATATTCACATCTACATCAACAGCCCTGGTGGTTCTATTACAGCGGGTATGGCAATCTATGATACAATGCAGTTTATTAAACCACAAGTATCAACAATCTGTATCGGTATGGCTGCATCTATGGGTGCATTCTTACTTGCAGCAGGTGAAAAAGGAAAACGTTATGCACTTCCAAACAGTGAAGTAATGATTCACCAACCACTTGGTGGAGCACAAGGTCAAGCGACTGAAATCGAAATCGCTGCAAAACGTATCCTATTCTTACGTGAAAAACTAAACCAAATTCTTGCTGACCGCACTGGTCAACCACTTGAAGTACTACAACGCGACACAGACCGCGACAACTTCATGACAGCAGAAAAAGCTTTAGAATACGGTTTAATCGATAAGATCTTTACAAATCGTTAATAACTAAAAGCAGAAGCGGCTCGTTCAGAATCGCAGGGCGATGGAGTCCCTGATTCCGAGGCGCTTTTTGCCTCGAATGAAGGGGCGAAGCGACCGGAGATTCTAGCCGCTGGAGCTGGATATAACTAAAAGTGGAAGCGCCCTATAATTGGGCGCTTCTTTTATATATTGTTCCCCGCTCACATACCCCATCCAGTATCCCTCTAAATATATCAACGATTTTTCACTTATATCGAACAAAACTTAAATTATATCAACGATTTTTTTAATATATCAACGGTTCGACACAACATATCGATTTACCGACAATCTCCGACAAGGACAAACCAGCTAAATACCCTCCCCGCTAATCCGCACAAACAACAAAACAAAAAGCTATCGCATATACGCGATAGCTTCTTATTGTACATATGCAGCTAATGCTTCTAAAGCCTCTTCTGCATCTGAACCTTCTGTTGTAATTGTTATCATGCTTCCAGTTCCAATTGCTAAGCTCATAATCCCCATTATGCTCTTTGCATTTACTGTCTTTCCATCTTTCTCGATGAAGATATCTGCATGAAAGCGATTTGCCTCTTGTACAAACAACGCAGCCGGACGTGCTTGTAAACCGTTTTTTAATGAAACCTGAACTCGTTTTTGAACCACAGCTCCATTTCCCCTTTAACCTCTTATTTTTTTACTAACGTTTCCCCCGCGCGTAATTTCTCTGCGATTTCATCGATTTTACGCAAACGATGATTAATACCCGACTTACTAATCTTCCCCCCGGATACCATCTCACCTAACTCTTTCAATGTTACATCTTGATAATCTCTTCGTAATTGTGCAATCTCTTGTAATTTATCCGGCAAAATATCAAGACCAACTGTCTCATCAATATAACGAATATTTTCAATCTGTCTTAGTGCTGCACCAATTGTTTTATTTAAATTAGCTGTTTCGCAGTTCACTAAACGATTTACAGAATTACGCATATCACGTACGATTCGAATATCTTCAAATCTTAAAAGTGCATTATGAGCACCTATAATATTTAAAAACTCTGTAATTTTTTCTGCTTCTTTCAAATACGTAATGTACCCTTTTCTTCTTTCCAACGTCTTACTATTTAAATCAAATCCGTTCATCAGTTCACATATAGCATCATTATGTTCCTTATATAACGAAAAGATTTCTAAATGATAAGATGATGTTTCTGGGTTATTTACTGAACCACCTGCTAAAAATGCGCCACGTAAGTACGATCGTTTACAACATTTTTTCTCAATCAATTCTTGTGATATATTTCGAATAAATGAAAAGTCATCTCGAACGATATGAAGATCAGCTAATATTTCGCGAGACTTCTCAACAAGCCGCACAATATATACATTATTTTTCTTCAAGCGCATTTTTTTACGGACAAGCAATTCTACCGTCACGTCATATCCTTTTTTCAAAAGCGTATAAATCCTTCTTGCAATTGCCGCATTTTCCGTTTGAATATCGATAGATAGACGACGGTTTGAAAAAGAAAGCGACCCGTTCATTCGAAGTAACGCTGATAATTCTGCTTTCTCACAGCATTCCTTCATCTCAAGATTCGTCAACTCTTTCTTTGTTTCTGATGCAAATGACACAGTCAACACCTCCTTATACGATTATTATGGAACAAAATTCTTGTCCTATATGAATGAGGAGCGCTACCTCAAACGAGGCAACGCATATTTATAACAATGAATATAAAATGGACGCTAACTTTAACGTATCATGCCTTACAACATGATCATCATACTTCGCTAATCCCTCTTGAATAACATCAATATTATTTTCAACAAAACGTTCTTCATCCACTACAACTGGTGTAGACATTTCTTCCTCATATGACTTGCGTAATTCACAAGGAATCTCACGGTTATTTACAATTGCAGTATTGATAAATGGTTGCCCTAAATGATCGTGTAACGCCTGCACATGATCAAAAGCAGTATATCCCATTGTTTCACCCGCTTGTGTCATAACGTTACATACATATACCTTCTTCGCCTTTGCAGCAAGAACAGCGTCTCCAATTTTGTTAACAACTAAATTGGGCAATATACTCGTATACAAACTTCCAGGACCGAAAACAAGTAAATCAGCTCGTTTAATCTCAGCCAACGTTTCATGCAATGGCTCTACATCTTCTGGAGTTAAAAAGACACGATTAATCTTCTTTCCGTAATAAGGAATCTTTGATTCACCTGTTACAATTTCCCCATCTTCAAGTTCCGCATGAAGTACCGCACTTTGATTCGCTGCTGGTAATACACGTCCTCTGACATTTAATACTTTACTTGTTTCTGTAATTGCATGGAAAAAGTCTCCTGTAATCGAGGTCATACCTGCCAACAATAGATTTCCTAACGCATGACCTTTCAGTCCGTCTCCTGTTGTGAAACGGTGCTGAAATAAAGCTTCCACCAGTGGCTCTACATCCGATAACGCAACAAGTACGTTACGGATGTCACCTGGAGGTGGAATTTCTAGCTCATCACGTAATCTACCCGAACTGCCACCATCATCAGCAATTGTAACAACTGCTGTAATATCAACAGGATATTGCTTTAATCCTCTTAATAAAACAGAGAGTCCAGTTCCGCCTCCCATGATGACAATTTTAGGCTTTCTCTCTTTTTTCATCCCTTAATGGCCCTTTCTCTTCTCCACATCACGATGAGATACATGAACACTATACTCTGGTTTCAAATGTTTCCCAAGGTATTCTGTAAGCGTAACAGAACGATGCTGTCCACCTGTACATCCAATTGCAATTACAAGTTGACTTTTGCCTTCTCTTTTATAATGAGGCAGCATGAAAGTAATCAGATCCGTCAACTTCTCTAAAAACTTATGTGTCTCATTAAATTTCAGTACATACGAAGAAACTTCTTCATCTAGTCCTGTTAATGGCTTCATGTGTGGAATGTAATATGGATTTGGTAAAAAACGAACATCAAATACTAAATCTGCATCAATTGGAATACCGTACTTAAATCCAAATGACATAACATTTACACGAAATGCTTGCTCAGTTTCTGTTGAGAACAAGTGAACAATTTTTTCACGTAATTCTTTCGGTTTTAAATCCGATGTATCAAGCACAATATTCGCTCGTGCCTTCATATCTGTTAATAAATTACGCTCTGCTTCGATTCCCTTTAACGGCAAACCAGTTGGTGCAAGTGGATGCGAACGTCTCGTTTCTTTATAACGAGTTACAAGCGTACTATCTTTCGCATCTAAAAATAAAATATGAGGAATAATCCATGTACGTTCTGATAAATCATCAAGTGCTCCCCATAAATGTTCGAAAAACTCGCGGCCACGTAAATCAATACCAAGTGCCACTTTATTCATTTTCCCTTTTGAATCCGCCATAAGCTCAATAAACTTTGGCAATAACATCGGTGGTAAATTATCCACACAAAAATATCCTAAATCTTCAAAACTTTGTAAAGCTACTGTTTTTCCAGCTCCAGACATCCCTGTAATAATTACCATTTTTATATCATTATTCTCTGTCATTGTATCCTCTCCTTGACGGTTTAACTCGGATCTAATCGATATGAAAGCAACTCAAAATCTGGGGTATATACAAATGTACCGTAGATTATGCCATTTCCTTTAATTAAATAATCAATAATGTGATAATCTCCTGGCGCCATTGCTAAATCATCAATTTTATCAAATGTATGCCAACCAATGATGCCTTCTTCGCTCTCTAGTTTGTTTTCTCCTGCAAAATCTGTCGCTAAAAAGGAGAACATCATCCATTCAGAAACAACTTTATCACCTTCTTGGATGACAAAGGTGAAGACCCCCTTTAACGCTGGGTTTTTCAAATAAATACCTGTTTCTTCACGATACTCGCGAACAACGGAATCTCTTACAGTCTCACCACGCTCCATTTTCCCGCCTGGTGCAACCCACCAATTTCGGCGAGGTTTTTGGAGTAAGAGTACTTCATTATCTCTAATTAACACACAGTTTGTCACTCTTTGCATGTTTCTTCACCTCAGCTACTTGCAGTAAAATTCCTCACTGCATACTTCTTTCATTATACTATCAAAAACAGTTTGCTACAACGAAGGAGCCAGTCCTCTTTCGCTAAGCATATGCTACTCAGCAATTTTAAAAAAGCTTTCTATAACAAGCAATGTAAATGCTTATACTTTGAATGAATAGCATGAAAAATCCCCTTAACGATTTTTATCGCCAAGGGGATTAAAGCCCTTATTTCTTACCGAAATAAGTAACAATCGCAAATCCTAAAATAAAGGTAATGATTGAACTTATAATTGAAAATCCACCAGTCGGAATCCCAGGGAATACAATTACAATCGAACCGATTACAAGTCCAATAATTGCCGCAAATGTCATACTTTTATAACGATCTAATAAAAAACTAATGCCTTTACTACTTACAACAAATCCAACCATAACACCAGCACCGATAACCACGATTAAAGGTAAGTTAAGTGTAGTTAAAGCGTTAATTGCTGTTGGATACACACCAATAATTAATAAAATAAACGATCCACTAATTCCAGGAAGCAGCATGGCCATACTAGCCATCCATCCTGCGAAAAATAAACCAATTGCATTTAAAATTGTTAACGTCGTAATTGGATCTGCTGCCTTATCTGGTTTAAAGAAAGCTGTAATCGCAACAAGAATTGCTGCAACTATTAATAAAACGATGTGCTTACCTTTAAACGACGACTTTGCATCAGCTTCCCTCATTAACATCGGTAATATACTAATAATTAAACCGAGGAAGAAAAATTGAGTCGGTTCATAATGATTTGCAAGTAAATATTTAATAACGTGACTTAACGTTAAAAATGCCGCTGCCACACCAGCTGCAAGTGGAATTAAAAATCCTAAATGTTTTTTCCATTCACGACTAAAGAATCCACTAATTGCCGCAAGCAATTGTTCATAAATCCCTAACACAACAGCGATTGTACCGCCGCTCACACCAGGAATTAAATCACTAACGCCCATACAAAATCCACGATATATATTACGCCATTCCATACTGAATAAATTCCTCATTTCTTATAGTGATTTTTTCCGTAAAGTCCAGTATATCAATAAGAAAGCTTATAATCCTTATATTTTTTGACAAAACTTTGACATTTTCACACAAAAAAAGAAGAAAGCTCCTGTCGGTAGCTTTCTTCTCACAAGGTATATTATCCCTTATTTTTCTGATACAGTTTTTAATTCCTCTAATAATTCTTCTACGTAATGTTGTGCACTTTGCGCTGCAATACTACCGTCACCTGTTGCAGTTACAATTTGACGAAGCATTTTTTCACGAACATCACCAGCTGCGAAAATACCAGGAATTTTCGTTTCCATACGCTCGTTCGTTTCAAGGTAACCATTTTCATTTGTAATACCTAGTTCAACAAATGGTTTTGATAAAGGTAACATACCGATGTATACGAATACGCCGTCAGTTTTGACTTCTTTCTCTTCTCCACTATTTACGTCCACAAGTGTTACACTTCCTACTTTACCACTTGCTTCGTTGATTTCTTTTATCGTGTGGTTCCAAATGAAATCTACTTTTTCGTTTTGGAAAGCACGGTCTTGTAAAATTTTCTGTGCACGAAGCGTGTCACGACGGTGAACAATCGTTACTTTTGATGCGAAGCGCGTTAAGAACACACCCTCTTCAACAGCAGAATCTCCGCCGCCAATTACGATAAGTTCTTTTCCTTTAAAGAATGCTCCGTCACATACTGCACAATATGATACACCGCGGCCGCCAAGTTCTGTTTCACCCGGTACACCAATTTTTTTATACTCTGCACCGCTTGCAACGATAATTGCACGTGCTTTATATTCTTTTTTACCAGCAATAATTGTTTTGTATTCCTTACCATCGATGACTTCTTTTACATCACCGTATGCATATTCAGCACCAAATTTCTTTGCATGCTCGAACATTTTATTTGATAAGTCTGGTCCTAAAATAGACTCATAACCTGGGTAGTTTTCTACATCTTCCGTGTTTGCCATTTGGCCACCTGGAATACCACGCTCAAGCATTAATGTGCTTAAATTTGCACGAGATGTATATACTGCAGCTGTCATACCAGCTGGTCCTGCACCAATAATAACGACATCATAAATTTTTTCTTCTGACACACTATTCACTCCTATCCATTCCTACACAATTAAGTTACCCTCATTATACTGTTAGCATCATTTTTTTCCCAATGATTTGCTTATCTTATGTGTGCGTACGCTTAACAGCTTGCACATACTTTCGGACAGTCGCTACAGATACATTATATACATCTCCAAGCTCCGACTGTGTCATTTTATTTCCTTGTTCGCCGCGTACAATGTATTCAATCGCAGCTGACCAGCCGTACACATTTGTAAATATGTCTCCAGATGTATATAAACGTATGAACGTACAAAACCAAAAGTGTAAACACTCTTCAATTAATTCATCATCTTTTTTCGTATAATTGTATAATGCATCCGCGATTCTCGCGCACTGCTCAAATTGCTGTAAATCAGCTGGAATACTCTTATGACTATTAAGTAAAAAGAAGTACTTTGCAAGTTGTGATACGATGGGAACACCGTTCTTCGCTTGCGTTATATCAAAGAAGAATCCCACCTTCTCCGGCGTTGACAATTCATTCATTAAATATAAAGCTAGCATTTGTTCTTCTAGCGTCGCACTTTGCTGAAATGATTTTCGTAATTCTTCAAATAACACGTTTTGTCCTTCATCTGCTAAATTCAGTGCATTCCACGGTTCTTTTCCCTTTTTATCAGGATGCAATTCCACGACATATTGCCACATTTTTTCAGCTAGTTGCTGATCTTTCACCATATAAGCAGAATATGCAAACCAATAATAAAAACTAACGTCTCCCTCATATCCTTGACGCTTTAATAGTTTGAACCATTTATATGCATGCTCGAAATAACCAATTGTTGCAAGTGTAGTTCCCAGTTTCAAACGATGTTCAAATGAAATCGGATATACCGAAACTAGCTGTCCCGCTAACGCTTCTACCTGTTTATGCTCTCCAATTGAATATAGAAAAATAAGCGTATTACAAAGCGCATGTATATTACCAGGATTTTTCTCTAAAATCATTTCTGTTAACTTCAGCGCTTTGTCTACATTACCAGATTGAAAATGTGCAATGGCTAAATTATTATGACCTGACCAAAATTCCGGATAATCTTTCGTAACAATTTCTAATGTAGCAATTGCTTCTTCCAATTGTCCATTACGAATATAACGATTCGCTTCTTCCTGCATAACAATTAAATCATCTTCATCTTCAATCTCTTCCGCACCCATTGCTTCTTCTTCCATAATCTCAAGAAGTTCTAATGTATCTTCTACGAATTCCTTCTCTTTTGCAACTTCTAAATAACGATCTGCATATTTCTTCGCCTGTTGAAATAACCCCATATATGCATAATTATTTGCAATAAAATAATAGCACTGTTCAAGTTCTGGATTAGATCTAACTAACTTTAAGAAGATTTGATTCGATTCTTGATATTCACCAGCCTCAGATAATACTGATGCTAATTGACATAAAATAAACGGCTCCTTCTCACTTTGTGCCGCTCTTCGAAAATATTTAATTGCATCTTGCAATTTTTGTCCTTTGTAAGCTCTCATCCCTTTTTTATAAAAGAAGTCCGCTAATTGATTAAAAGAGATAACTTGTCCGTTCTCCTTATATATCCTTTGATTTTTCCCCATATATCCTCCAGTTTTTTGTTTTCTTCGTTCACACATTCTTCTATCTATAAGTATAAACGATTCCGTAAAAAACAAAACAGTATATTATACTCAATTATTTCCTTTTTATTCATAAAAAAAGAGGAGAAATGTTACATTTTCACCATGAACCTTCTCTGGCGGTCATTTGCTCTTTCGTATAAATAATACGCATTGGATTTCCACCTACGAAAGCACCGCTCGGTACATCTCTATGAACAAGTGTGCCAGCTGAGACAGTCGCACCGTCTCCAATTTTCACACCTGGTAATATTGTTACATTCGCTCCAATCATCACTTCATTTCCAATGACGATTTCCCCAAGTCGATATTCACGAATTAAATATTCATGTGCTAAAAGCGTTGTGTTATAGCCAATAATCGAATTCTCTCCCACAGTTATCTTTTCTGGGAACATAATATCCGGCATTACCATAAGCGCAAATGATGTTTTCTTTCCTACTTTCATCCGTAAAAAAGTGCGGTACAACCAATTCTTCACAGATAAAAATGGCGTGTAACGTGCAATTTGGATAATAATAAAGTTTTTCATTACCTTCCAAAAAGACACTGTTTTATACACATTCCATAATGAATTTTCTCCTGAAACAGGATAGCGCGTTGTCCGTCGCACTTAGCTCGCTCCTCTACTAACTTACTTGGACCTTTATGAACGGTTCATATTAGACAAAATCGGTAGCAAATCACTCATTTTATCTAGCATAAAGTCCGGCTTGTAAGCCTCTAAATACGCTCTACCTTTCAACGTCCATGAAACCGCAGCTGTTTTCGTCCCCGCATTTTGACCACCGACAATATCATGATGATTATCCCCAACCATCAATGCTTCTTCTGGTTTTGCATCTAATAATTCAAGCGCTTTTTGAAGTGGCTCTGGATGTGGTTTCACATGCTCTACATCATCAATTGTTACGACAACATCAAAAAATTCATCAAGCTTTGACAACTGTAATCCCATCTCAACGGTTTGTCTCGCTTTCGTTGTAACAATACCCACTTTATAACCTTGCTTCTTCAACTCTCGAACTGTTTCATATACAGTTTCATATTCTTCTACTAATTCATCATGATGATCATGGTTAAATTTGCGATAGCTTGTAATCATCTCTTCAACCTTATTTTCATCAATCTTACTGAAAGTATCATGCAAAGATGGACCGATAAATGGCAACACATCTTCACGCTTATATTGATTTGGATAATATGTATTTAAAGTATGTAAAAAAGAAGAAATAATAAGTTCGTTTGTATTAATTAAAGTTCCATCTAAATCAAATAAAACTGTATTTATTCTCATCGCCTTAGTCCTTTCGCCTTCCTGAATATGAAAGAAGCAGCATCTTATAATAAGATGCTACTTGTCTCTAATTTTCTAAATATCTTTTATCAGCTTGCCCCATTTTTCGTCTCACAATAATGAAAATAATAGAAATAACAACAAGTCCAATTGACATTACTTGTGCGATACGAAGTGGTCCTAGCATTAAACTATCTGTACGTAAGCCTTCTACGAAGAAGCGTCCTACTGAATACCAAATTAAATATGTGAAGAATAACTCCCCGCGACGTAAATTCACTTTTCTTAATGCAAGTAGTAAAATTACGCCTGCAAAATTCCATAATGATTCATATAAAAACGTCGGATGATAGTACACACCCTCAATATACATTTGATTAATAATGAAATCTGGTAAATGAAGACCTTCTAAAAACTGTCTCGTTACTTCATCACCATGCGCCTCTTGGTTCATAAAGTTTCCCCATCGGCCAATTGCTTGTCCTAGTAAAATACTTGGTGCAGCAATATCCGCCAACTTCCAGAATGAAACCCCGCGTCGCTTTGCAAAAAGAATCCCTGTAATAACCGCTCCGATTAAACCACCATGAATCGCCAAGCCACCTTGACGAATATTAATAATTTGACTCGGGTTTTGCGCGTAATATTCCCATTCAAAAATAACATAGTACATTCTCGCAAATAGAATAGCGATCGGTACTGCAATTAATACAAGGTCAACAAATGTATCTTTTGGAATACCTAGCCTTTCTCCCTCGCGAGTTGCTAGCCAAAGACCTAATAACACACCTGTACCGATAATAATCCCGTACCAATAAACAGGAAACGGCCCAAGTTGGACAGCTACGCGGTCAAGCTGCGGTACAGAACCTAACAGCATATGTATGACCTCCCTCTCCAAAGTTTACTCCTGATTTCCTAACTCAATTGCACTCATTAATCGTTCAGAGAACTGCTGTGCTGCATTGACTCCCATACGTTTTAAACGGAAGTTCATCGCTGCTACTTCAATAATAACAGCCAAGTTTCGACCAGGACGAACTGGAAGTGTAATCTTCGTAAGCTCTGTATCAATAATTTTCATCTTCTCTTCATCAAGACCTAAGCGATCGTAATTTTTCTTTTGATCCCAAATTTCAAGATTAATAACAAGTGTAATACGCTTATAATTTCGTACTGCCCCTGCACCGAATAACGTCATAACGTTAATAATACCTAGACCACGAATTTCTAATAAATGCTCGATTAAATCTGGTGAACTTCCGACTAACATGTCTTCATCTTCTTGACGAATTTCTACACTATCATCCGCAACAAGACGGTGACCACGCTTTACAAGCTCAAGAGCTGTCTCACTTTTACCAACACCACTTTGCCCTGTAATTAAAACACCAACACCGTAAATATCTACTAACACACCATGAACAGCAGTTGTTGGTGCTAACTTACCTTCTAAATAGTTTGTTAAACGACTTGATAATCTAGTTGTCGTTTGAGAAGAACGTAATAAAGGCATACCTGATTCACGTGATGCTTGTAATAACTCATCTGGTACATCTTGATTACGAGTTACAATAATACATGGCGTCTCCTCAGTACAAAGCGCTTTCATTCTCTCTTGTTTTTGCTCTGACGTTAACGTGTCAAAGAACGTAAGCTCCGTCTTTCCAAGAAGCTGCACACGATCTGCTGGATAATATGTAAAAAATCCTGCCATTTCAATTCCAGGTCGTGATAAATCACTTGTATCAATCGGACGATGAATGCCTTCTTCACCACTGATTAACTCCAATTGAAATTGTTCAATTAAATCTTTTGTCCTTACTTTCGGCATATGTATAAACCTCCACTCCGCTGCGGGTTCAGTCTCGTTTGATGTAAAATTCCATTCTATCGGATATTGTACCATTTTTTTCTGGAAACAAGAAATACGGTTTCTAATAAATAGAAAAAAACATTTCATACGAATAATGAAATGTTTTTCTTTTTGTCACTTTCTCTTTTTTTCATATAGAGGTTCAACAATTGCCTTTTCAATTATCATATTAAAAATTGAAATACAAATTGCCGCAACAATCGCTACACCAAATCCTGATATATTAAAAGCATCTCCTAATAATGAATCTGCCATTTTTAACGTAATCGCATTAATAACAATTAAGAAGAAGCCGAAAGTTACAACAGTAATTGGTAGCGTAATTAAAATTAAAAACGGCTTTACGAACACATTTAAAACCGCCAATATAATACTAGCAATAATTGCAGTTTGTATATTTGCTACGTAAAATGCATCTGGTGCAATCCCTTTTAAAAGTCCCGATACAGCGATTAACACAACGCTATTTACAAGAAGTGATACAATCCATCTCATTTCGTCACACATCCTTTTAAACATATATATTTCATCATACGCTAATAGATAATAAACGCAAGTATGATACGAACACTTATATCAACTTATTCTATCTTTCATGCTTGTATACCTACTAACATGCTTACCAGTTTTTCCTCGTAAAATAAAAACCGAGCGTCATTTCCACTCGGTTTTCATCAATAAACTTATTGCGATAACTCTACTTCTTTTATTTTCTCTTTCATTCTTGCTTTATCACGATTTAAAATCTCTTTTAAATACTTACCTGTGTATGAGCGTTCTTCTTTCACTACTTGCTCTGGCGTTCCGGAAGCAACGATTTGTCCACCTTTATCTCCGCCCTCTGGTCCAAGGTCAACGATATAATCAGCTGTTTTAATTACATCTAAATTATGTTCAATTACAAGTACCGTCTCACCGCTCTCAACAAGACGTTGCAACACTTCTAGAAGACGTGCAATATCATGCGCATGCAAACCAGTCGTTGGCTCATCTAAAATATATAGTGTACGTCCTGTAGAACGACGGTGTAATTCAGAAGCTAGCTTCACGCGCTGTGCTTCACCACCAGATAACGTTGTTGCTGGTTGACCTAATTTCATATAACCAAGCCCAACATCTACAAGCGTTTGAAGTTTACGCTTAATTTTAGGAATATTGGCGAAGAATTCTACTCCATCTTCAATTGTCATCCCTAACACTTCAGAAATATTCTTATCTTTATATTTCACTTCTAACGTTTCACGATTATATCGTTTACCGTGACAAACTTCACACGGAACATACACATCTGGTAGGAAATGCATTTCAATTTTAATAATTCCATCACCACGGCACGCTTCACAACGGCCACCTTTTACATTAAAGCTGAAACGTCCTTTTTGATATCCGCGCACTTTCGCTTCATTCGTTTGTGCAAACACATCACGAATATCATCGAATACACCTGTGTACGTCGCTGGATTAGAACGTGGTGTACGACCAATTGGTGATTGATCAATATCAATTACTTTATCTAAATGTTCAAGACCTTTAATCTCTTTATGAGTACCTGGCTTCGCTTTCGCTTTATATAACTTTTGAGCTAGCGATTTATATAGTACTTCATTAATCATCGTACTTTTACCAGAGCCAGATACCCCTGTTACCGCTACAAACGTACCGAGTGGGAATGACATTTTCGCATTCTTTAAGTTATTCTCTTTTGCGCCGACAATCTCTACTTTACGTCCATCACCTTTACGTCTTTCAAGTGGAACTGGAATAAACTCTTTACCACTTAAATACTTCCCTGTTAATGAATTCTCATCTTGCATAACTTCAGCCGGCGTCCCCGCTGAAACGACCTGTCCACCGTGAATACCTGCACCAGGCCCTATATCAAGTAAATAGTCAGCAGCCATCATCGTATCTTCATCATGTTCAACAACGATTAACGTATTACCTAAATCGCGCATTTCTTGCAATGTACGAATAAGACGATCGTTATCACGCTGGTGTAAACCAATTGAAGGCTCATCAAGAATATAAAGTACGCCAGTTAGACGAGAACCAATTTGCGTCGCTAAACGAATACGCTGCGCC
Organism: Bacillus cereus group sp. Bce019; assembly: GCF_051781745.1. Taxonomy (NCBI): domain Bacteria; kingdom Bacillati; phylum Bacillota; class Bacilli; order Caryophanales; family Bacillaceae; genus Bacillus; species Bacillus cereus group sp. Bce019. Next base: position 109,866 of record NZ_JBPWJX010000018.1, on the reverse strand, counting down.
TCACCACCTGATAAAGTTCCTGCGGCACGACTTAACGTTAAATAATCTAAACCAACGTTCACTAAGAACCCAACGCGCTCCTGAATTTCTCTTAAAATTAAATGAGCTATTTTTTGTTGCTTCTCCGTTAGCTCTACATTCGAGAAGAATTCTTGTACTTCTTGAACTGAATACTTCGTTACGTCAGCAATCGTTTTATTGCCAACAAATACAGCTAAACTCTCAGGCTTTAAGCGTCCACCTTTACACTTTGGACAAGCTTGTTCTGCCATATACTTTTCCATTTGCTCACGAATGTAATCGGAACTCGTTTCGCGATAACGACGTTCAATGTTTGGAATAACACCTTCAAATAAAATCTCATTTTCCTTTACTTGACCAAATTCATTTACATAGCGGAAATAAACTTTCTCTTCCCCGCTTCCGTACAACACTTTATCAAATAAATCTTTCGGTATATCTTTCACAGGCATATCCATATCAACGCCGTAGTGATTACATACAGATTGTAAAAGTTGTGGATAGTATTGTGAACTTGTCGGTTCCCAAGGTGCAATCGCATGTTCATTTAATGATAAATCCCAGTTCGGGATAACAAGCTCTAAATCTACCTCTAGCTTTGAACCAAGTCCATCACAAGAAGGACATGCTCCGAACGGACTATTGAATGAGAACATACGCGGCTCTAATTCTCCAATTGAAAAACCACAATGCGGACAAGCGTGATGTTCACTAAACAGAAGTTCCTCTTCTCCCATAACATCAATTAACACTCGGCCTCCGCCAAGCTTTAATGCACTTTCAAGTGAATCAGCAAGGCGGCTTGCGATTCCTTCTTTTACAACAATACGGTCAATTACAACTTCAATGGAATGCTTCTTATTTTTATCTAACGTAATATCTTCAGATACATCAAGCATTTCACCGTCAACGCGAACACGAACATATCCTTGCTTCTTAATATCTTCAAGTACTTTTACATGCGCACCTTTACGCCCAGAAACGATAGGCGCTAACACTTGTAATTTCGTACGTTCAGGATATTCAAGAACACGGTCTACCATCTGCTCTACTGTTTGTGACGTAATTTCAATGCCATGATTCGGACAAATTGGCGTACCAATTCGTGCAAATAATAAACGTAAGTAATCATAAATCTCCGTTACCGTTCCGACAGTTGAACGTGGATTACGACTCGTCGTTTTTTGATCGATTGAAATGGCTGGTGACAATCCTTCAATCGTGTCCACATCTGGCTTATCCATTTGTCCTAAAAACTGGCGCGCATACGCAGATAATGATTCTACGTATCTGCGCTGCCCTTCTGCATAAATCGTATCAAATGCTAATGATGATTTCCCCGAACCAGACAATCCCGTTACAACGACAAGCTGATTTCTCGGAATGGTTACATCAATATTTTTTAAGTTATGTGCTCTAGCACCTTTTACAACGATAAAATCCTTGCTCTTACTCACTTTTTTCACCCTTCCGCTTTTAATTCTAATAGTAAATCTCTTAGTTCAGCTGCACGCTCGAAGTCTAACGCTTTTGCTGCTTCTTTCATTTCTGCTTCCATCTTCGCAATTGTCTTTTCACGCTCTTTTTTCGTCATCTTCTTAGCTGGCGTTGCTTCATACGTTTCCGTTTCTTCAGCAGCTGTCGTTGCACGAATTACATCACGCACACCTTTTTGAATCGTTTTCGGCGTAATACCATGCTCTTCATTGTAAGCTTCTTGTATACTACGACGACGCTTCGTTTCTTCAATCGCAATTCCCATAGATTTCGTTATACGATCTGCATACATAATAACGCGGCCGTTTTCATTACGCGCGGCACGACCGATTGTTTGAATTAATGAACGTTCTGAACGCAAGAACCCTTCCTTATCAGCATCTAAAATAGCTACAAGTGATACTTCCGGAATATCTAATCCTTCTCGCAATAAGTTAATGCCGACAAGTACATCAAATTTACCGAGGCGAAGATCGCGGATAATTTCAATACGTTCTAACGTTTTAATTTCAGAGTGAAGATAGTTAACTTTAATTCCTACATCTTTTAAGTAATCCGTTAAATCCTCTGACATTTTCTTCGTTAAAGTCGTAATTAATACACGTTCATTTTTTGCAATACGATCTTGAATCTCTCCTAATAAATCGTCAATTTGCCCTTCAATTGGTCGTATATCAATTGGTGGATCTAAAAGCCCTGTTGGACGAATAATTTGTTCTATTACTTCTGGCGACTGCTCTAACTCATACGGTCCTGGCGTTGCTGAAACATAAATAACTTGATTCGTTTTCTCTTCAAACTCATCGAATGTGAGCGGTCTATTATCTAAAGCTGACGGCAGACGGAATCCATGATCCACAAGCACTTGCTTACGCGCTTGGTCCCCGTTATACATCGCTCTTACTTGCGGTACTGATACGTGCGATTCATCCATAACGATTAAGAAATCTTTCGGGAAATAGTCTAATAGCGTATACGGCGTTGCCCCCGCTGGACGAAGTGTTAAATGACGGGAGTAGTTTTCAATACCTGAACAAAATCCCATCTCGCGCATCATTTCTAAATCATAACGTGTACGCTGTTCTATACGCTGCGCTTCTAACAACTTGCCGTTATCATTTAATTCCTTTAAACGCTCTTCTAATTCTTTTTCGATATTTTCAATAGCGACCTTCATCTTTTCTTCACGTGTAACGAAGTGAGATGCTGGGAAGATTGCTACATGATCACGTTCTGCTAATACTTCACCTGTTAACGCATTTACTTCACGAATACGATCGATTTCATCACCGAAAAATTCGATTCGAATACAATGCTCATCAAGTGATGCCGGGAAGATTTCAACTACATCTCCTCGCACACGGAATGTACCACGCTTGAAATCAATATCATTACGTCCATACTGTACATCAACAAGTTCACGAAGCAATTGATTACGGTCTTTTTCCATACCAACTCGAAGCGAAACAACTAGCTCGCGGTATTCTTCTGGAGAACCTAAGCCATATATACACGAAACACTCGCAACAATAATTACATCGTCCCGTTCAAATAATGCAGACGTTGCCGAGTGACGCAATTTATCAATTTCATCATTAATCTGCGCATCTTTTTCAATAAACGTATCTGTTTGTGGTACATACGCTTCTGGCTGATAATAATCGTAGTAACTAACAAAATATTCAACTGCATTATTCGGGAAAAAGTCTTTCAACTCACTATATAACTGCCCTGCTAACGTTTTATTATGAGCCATAACAAGTGTTGGCTTTTGCACTTCTTTAATAACATTTGAAATCGTAAATGTCTTACCCGTTCCTGTTGCTCCAAGCAACACTTGCTTTTTCTTTCCACTATTAATTCCCTCTACAAGCTTCTCTATAGCTACCGGCTGATCACCTTGCGGGGAATACGCTGAGACAATTTCAAATTGACGTTCCAAAAAAATCCGACCTCCTCATAAAAAATCTGTATTATTATTTTACCACGAATGCCCATAAAAAACCTAAAAAAACGAACAGATATTCGGTAAAGTTTTCGACAATATATACATAGAAAAAGGAAGGAGTATATACTTCCTTCCTCTACTAGCTCTATTTTTTAGGTACATATAATACGTCATATCCATTGCGCCCATCTTCATTCGTACAATCTATTAGCCTATAAATGGTTCCTGATTCGCGCTCGTCTTTCACAATACTTTTACAACTATCTTTATATAACCCTTTATTATCACCGGCAAATTGGTCTTTTCTATTATCTGACACATAAAGTATATCGTGCTTACTACGCTCTAACATTTGAAAAATCGGGTCACCTTCATGGGTATATTGTACAATTCTTATTTTATCAACTTTCCCTTGATCAATATTTAAAACGAACTGTTCAAATTTATTTAGATTGGAAATTCCTGTTCCCTTTACAACGACATCAGTCTTCTTATCAATTGCAGTGTTAGATTGTGAGCATGCTACTAAACTAAAGAGAAATATCCATATAAAACTAGTTCTTTTTCCTATTGTCATCCTCTCCTATAAAAATTATTTGTATACCGCAAAAGCTACTTTCCCCTAAGAAAGTAGCTTCTTGTTACCTTTCTCCTTCTTCGGAAAAATCACATATGAAAATGAAATTGCTGTATCAACTAAAAATACAATCGCCCACACTTGGCTCACGCGACTTGCAGCTTTATTTAAAACGATTCCCGATTCTAACCAATTACCCCATTGTTCAAATGGAATAAATCCATACGCGAAGAAAAAGAATATGTGCACACCAACGAATAAAACAAGATGTAATACCCAATTTTTTATTTCCTGCTTTGCATAGGCCATGCCTGTTAATTCTACCTGTTCTTCAATAATAGGCGCCGGTTCATTACGCCATTTCGCAACTGATTTTTGTGCAAGTATATCAAGCTTCTTCAAATCCTTTTTCCCGTAGAAAACTGCATACAATAAAATAATTACAGTAATAATTTGAAAGTTAGAGAACTTTCCTGTTTGATAATAGTCCACTACTCCTAAAGTTAAAATAAACACTTCATTTACGAGGAGTACAATTCCCATAATAAAACTCGCCTTTTTCAAACGGAATCCGTAGCGAAGTAAAAAGAAACCGATAGCTGATAACCAAAATACAATTTCTGCCCCAATTAAAAAATACCAACGATATTCTGCGAGTATGCTCATTTATCCTTCTCCCTTTCATCATAAATACGAAAAGCCTCATCCATATACACTAAAAGTTCTTCTTCAATTGGATACATGCTCATTTTCTGTGAATCTTCCTTCGATTTTCTAACTTCCCATAACTTATCTAAAAACGCTTCATCACCATTGGCCATTTCTAAACACTTCTGCATTAATCTCTTCATTGCCCGTTGTACCTCATCACTAGCAGCTTCTTTACCGTCTTTCATAAAAGTGCGTAATTGCTTTAATAAATCTACCATTCTAAAACATTCGGATCTTCCTTACTCATGTTTGGTAAATTATGAAGCAATTTTTGTTCTTCCTTTGAAAATACTTCATTTTGAAATATTTCACGTATACGAGAAGACCGCTTCGAAAGCTGAATCAGTTCAAACATAACTTTCCAATCGAGTTCTCCCTCCACATCTACCGAATAAACAACTGCTTGTAAAACACTCTCCATTCGATTAAATTTCTTTTGTTCTTCCTGTACAAACCGAAGTTGTTTTTCAAGCGAATTTTTTAAATCCAGCTCACCTTTTACTAACATATTCGCAGTTTCTTTTAATGAAAATCCCATTTCTTTTAAAAATAAAATTTGTTGCAAACGAATAACGTCATTTTCACTATATAACCGATGTCCACCCTCTGTTTTTCCGCTCGGCTTTAATAAATCTATTTGATCATAATAACGTAGTGTACGTACTGTAACCCCTGTTTCTCTCGTCAATTCTTGTATTGAAATCACTACCATCACCTCTTCCCTTTCATTATAAAAGATGACGTTACGTAACTTTCAAGCTTTTTGTAAAAAAAATACAAAAAGCTGTTTATACAAAATGTATAAACAGCTTTTATGGAAATAACCCCTTTTGTATGGCGCGCCCACAAAATAAAATAAGTGCTCCAACAACAACACTCGTTGCCGTTTTATGATAATGGGCTAATAATAATAAATAATACGATAAACCTACAGTACCAATCATAATACAAATACTCGGCACTGGATTACGAGAAAAGTTTTGCATTCCCCAAAGAAGCGAAAATATAGCTGTAGCGACACATAACACCGGTAATCCCATCCCAGTTCCCCTTTTTCTATCTATTATTCCTTGTTGCTAACACACTCGTTGATGCGATACTAATTAATACACCAAAAATAGCAATATATAATAGCTCAGTTACATGTACTGCTTGCCTATCTAAATACTTATTTACACAAAGATACATAATAAACAAGAAAACGAAGCTTGTAATACAAATCATAAAATATGACTTCATCTTGTTCACAACTCGCTCATCAATTGATGGTACTCCCTCTTCTTTCAAACGCTTCTGCTCTTTATATTCCGAAATTCCATATAAAATGACTAGCGCTACATTCGATATAAAAATAGTTCCCCACGAAATACTTAAAATCATTAAACTCGTATTTAAAAGAATTCCTGCTACAAGCAAACTCCCTACGAATCTCATGACCTCTCTCTTACTCATACATGATCAGCCTCTTTTCGATTTCTATATTTCCACTTCGGCCAATAGTTCACAAGAAAATACACCCACTGCCCTAGTACAAATAAAACAAACGGCATACCAGCATTTCCATCAACAATTAAATTATATAAACTCCATATCGCTAAACTAATCGTAAAAAATAACCCTACATATTTAAACGCTTTATCTGACTGAAATCTCTCAAACTCATCCTGCATTTTTTATTCCCCCTATCGCTATGCTCGTTTTCCTACCATTTCTCTCCCCTTACTCCAGCGTAAAGATTTCCTCCACCTTCACCCCAAAATATTTGGCAATTTTTAAAGATAACTCTAGACTCGGATTGTAATGATGATTTTCAATCGCCACTATCGTCTGCCGCGTCACCTGCATCGCCTTTGCCATTTCAACTTGTGTTATATGATTTTGCTTTCTTAACTCTTTTATTTTATTTTTCACACCCATAGGATCCACCTTCAAAAGTAAAGATATCTTTACTTAAATTATAAATATTTTCCAGTTATAAGTAAAGATATCTTTACAAATTTTAGAAAAATGTTTCATTGAACATCTACTCTAACAAAGTACAAGAGTAATTCAATTTATATCAGCGATTTTCTAAATATATCAGCGCAACTTGAAATATATCGGCGATTCCCCAAATATATCAGCGCAACTCCATTTATATCGGCGATTTTCCAAATATATCGACATCCGTAGCGCTACTATAATCATAAGAAAAAGCTGTCCCCAAACACCTTCGGGAACAGCTTTCTCCTCTACTACATAAATCCTAACGCATATACAAGAACGTATCCAAGAACCGATAAGCAAACCGAGCCAATCAGCCCCGCCACGAATGCTTTACTTCCTAATTTACGGAACGTTTTAAACTCTACATTTAAACCGAGCCCTGCCATCGCCATTGCGATAAGCATGTAAGCAAGAACAACAATGTATCCCGCAACAACTTCTGGAATAATCCCGAGGGAATGCACTGCACTCATCGCTAAGAACCCGAAAATGAACCATGGTATTGGAAGTTCGCGCCACGATTTCTTTTCTTTGCTACCTTCACTCTTACCAAACCATAGACCAATTAAAATCGCTACTGGCACAAGCATTGCTACGCGCGTTAACTTCACAATAACTGCGATGTCTACAGCAGTACTTCCTCCTGGCGCCGCAGCTGCGATGACATGAGCGATTTCATGAAGCGTCGCACCTGAGAATACACCATAACCGTACGGAGATAAACCAAGCACTGGATATAATAACGTATAAATAAGCGTAAATATGGTACCTAAAATCGCGATGATTGCTGCCCCAACTGCTGTTTCATCGTCCTTCGCTTTGACTTGCGGTGCAATTGCCACGACCGCGGCTGCGCCGCAAATTGCCGTACCGCATGCTGTTAAAATCCCAAGTTTCTTTTCTACTTTAAATACTTTCGTTAGTCCGTATACAACAAAAATAGTAAATGTAATAACAACCGCCGCGATGACCAATACTTTCGGTCCCGCCTTCGCAATATCAACAAGATTTAATCGCATTCCAAGTAAGATGATCCCAAAGCGCAGCAACTTCTTACTCGCAAAGTTCGTTCCTGCTATCGCATCGTGAGGAACTCCAATTGCAGCGCGCCAAACCATCCCAATTAGAATAGCAATTACTAATTGTCCCATAATATTTAAAAATGGAAGCTCTGCTAAATATTTCGCGGCAATTGCGATTAATAATGTAATCCCAATTCCTTGCGAAAATCCAAAACGCTTCTTCTTTTGTATAACAAGTGTTTGTTCCATTTTGAACCACTCCAATAATCGTATTGGAACATGCATGTTCTTTCTACTTACATTATAAGAGAGTTTCTATAATAAGTTTAATACCAATACCAAATCTCTATCATCAGAAATACTTATGATAAGATGATAGAAAAAGAAAGGAGCCCATTATATGAACGTAGACATTTTAAAAATTTTTGTTACTGTCGTTGAACAGAAACACTTCTCCCGTGCAGCAGAATTATTAAACCTTTCACAGCCTGGAGTAAGTATGCATATACGCAACTTAGAAAACGAATTTGGCACTACACTTATTCAACGCTCCCCGAAGCACGTCCAAGTTACAGAAGCTGGAAACATATTATATATACATGCAAAGCAAATGCTCTCTCTTTACGAAGATGCTAAACAAGAAATTAATGAACTACATAACGTTGTAACAGGAACACTTCGCATTGGTGCTAGTTTTACAATTGGCGAATACTTACTTCCAAAAATACTGGCTAACTATGCGAATGAAAATCCACACGTCGAAGTTCATACTTTCATCTCAAATACAGAAGACGTTTTGCAAAGCCTTCGCTCTAATCAAATTGATATCGGCCTAGTGGAAGGACAAGTCGTATACGCCGACGTAGATGTTGAAACATTCATGCAAGATGAAATGAAGCTCGTCGTCCCGCCAAATCATCCATTACTCCGCACAAATGAAATAAATGAAAGTACACTCCAAGATCAAGTATGGGTATTAAGAGAAAGTGGTTCTGGTACACGCGCTTATAGTGACCGCTTTATTCATCAACACCATTTAAAAATGAAACGATTCTTTACATTCAGTAGTATCCAAAGCGTAAAGGAAGCTGTTAGTGCCGGGCTTGGCATCGCTATCCTTTCTGATTGGACTGTACGGAAAGAGCTATTAGCAAAAGAACTATTCCACGTCGAAGTTCCAAATGAACAACTAATCCGTCCGTTTTCCATCGTACGCGGTAAATATTTCATTCCATCTAAAGCCATTCAAGTGTTCTTAAATCATGTAGATTCTTTTGCGAAAAAACAGAGTTGACCCTCACATTAGTGTGAAGGTTTACAATACATGTAGAAGGAGTGAAACGCATTGCGAATTGGAGAATTATCAAAAGAAACTGGCGTTAGTGAAAGATCACTAAGACATTACGAAGAAAAGGGCTTACTCCCTACTAAGCGCCTTGCAAATGGTTACCGTGATTTTGATGAAAGTGCCATCGAAAAAGTGGAGCTTATTCAAATGTACTTACAAATTGGCTTAAATTTAGAAGAGACGGCAAGGATGCTGTGCTGCCTTGAAATTGAACCGCACCTGTACGACAATCCGTGTAGCAGTATCCTTACGCTTTACGAAGATAAACTCAATGAAGTAACAAAGCAAATCACATTACTTTCCAACATCCAAGCGAATTTGCAAAAACACGTTTCACTCCTAAAACAAGCAAAAGAAAAGGAATGATTACATGTTTGTTATACATGGCAGTTCAAGACAAAACGGAAATACAGAAGCTTTAACACATATGATGATAGAGGACATTGAAACAGAACAAATTTATTTGCGTGATCATACCGTCTATCCTATTACAGACCAACGTCATGATGCAGAAAGATTCCAATCCGTAAATGATGACTATGAGCAGTTAACCAAACGCATGCTAGAGCACGACACGATTATCTTTGCTACACCATTATATTGGTACGGAATGAGTGGACATATGAAAAACTTTGTTGATCGCTGGTCACAAAGCTTGCGCGATACATCTCTTCATTTCAAAGAAAAAATGAAAGGCAAAAAAATGTATGTTGTCATCGTTGGCGGGGATAATCCAAAGCTAAAAGCATTACCGCTTATTGCTCAATTCCAATATATCTTTGATTTTGTTGGTTCTTCATTTGAAGGTTATGTTATTGGAGATGCGAATGGACTGGATGAAATTAAAAACGATGCTGAGGCGCTGGCAAAAGCACAATTGTATAATAATAAATTCAAAAATAGCGAACAGAAATAAGTTTGACAAACCCTTTTGTATGCGCATACAATAAAAGTAATATTATGAAAGGAAGGTACTTTGACCAATGAAGTTCTAATTCTCTTATTTATTTCATCCATCACAAATAGTGAACAAAAATGATGAAAACTAGCAGGGGATTAGTCTGTCCATTTGTCGATACTTTCTTTCGAAACGATCATGTAAAAAATCGTTTATTTATGTACGATTTTTTACATACAAGGGCGACGTTTATCCTCTCTAGTGAAACTAGGGAGGTTTTTTTATGACTATTTTATTCGCACGTAATATTGAAAAGAGCTTTGGTGATCGCACACTATTTACATTACCATCACTGGAAATTCAAGCACAGGATCGCATAGGAATTGTCGGAGTCAACGGAGCTGGTAAATCTACGTTATTGCAAATATTAAGTAAAGAAATAGAAGCTGACAGAGGCATAGTAACTCATCATAGTTCTATCAGCATCATTCCTCAGCTCAGCGAAGAACTACCGGAAACCGCTTCTTCTCTCGCAAAAGGAAAATGGAGTATTTCAAACGTTACCGACGCAATGAGCGGCGGTGAACGAATGCGACTAAAGATTGCGCATGCTCTCGAACAAAATGCAGGCATTTTATTCGCTGATGAACCAACAAGCCACTTAGATATGGTCGGTACAGAGCAATTAGAAAAGGCACTTTCATCTTATAAAGGGGCACTTGTTTTAATATCGCATGACCGTGAATTTCTAGATAATATATGTACCAAAATTATTGAAATTGAAGACGGTATTATTCAAGAGTACAAAGGTAATTATTCAAACTATCGAAAACAAAAAGAACGTGAACGAATACAAAAACAAGCAGAATATGAGCAATATATCCAAGAAAAAAATCGTTTAGAACAGTCCATTCTACAAAGAAAGCAACGTGCTTCTAACATGAAAAAAATCCCAACACGGTTCAGTTCATCTGAATCTAGACTTTATAGGTTAAGTGGGGCTCATGGCCAAGAACAGGTTAGTAAAGCAGCGAAAGCATTAGAGACACGTCTCGAAAAACTAGAAAAGAAGGAAAAGCCAAAGGATCTTTCTCAAGCTCAATTTGACGTGCAATACCATACACCCATTCATAGTAAGGTGGCAGTACAATTCAATAAAGCAACAAAGAAAATAGGCGACCGTATACTATTTAAAAATATGAATGGAACTATTGCCCCTGGTGCAAAGCTTGCCGTTTTAGGGGCAAATGGAAGCGGCAAAACCACTTTGTTCAACATGCTTCTCACAAACGAGCGTGGCATGCAGCTATCGAAAAGTTGTAAAATTGGATACTTCGAACAAACATTATCTATTTTAAAAACAGATAAAACCATTTTAGAAAATGTTCTAGAAGAAACAAACTATACAGAAGCATTCGTTCGCACAATACTGGCACGACTTCTATTCCGCCGTGAGGATGTTCATAAACCCGTGCACATTCTAAGCGGGGGTGAACGAATGAAGGTTGCACTCGCAAAAGTATTTTTAGGAAACTATAATATGCTTCTGCTAGATGAACCGACAAACTATTTAGACTTAGCAACGCAAGAAGAATTAGAAACCATGTTACAAGAATATCCTGGCACAATACTTTTCATTAGCCATGACCGTGCCTTTATTCGCTCTGTTGCAGACCATATTCTACAAGTAGATGAGAGTGAACCTAGAGTATTCCACGGTAATTACGAGCAATACACAAAAAGAACCACCGGAGATTCTGTAAACGTTACTGAGCAAGAGTTGTTACGATTACAAACAAAATTAACAGAAGTCATCGGCCGAATTTCCATACCAAATCATCACAATGATATCTCATCTCTCGAACAAGAATACGAAACATTATTAGTTAAAATCCGGAAATGTAAAGAAGCACTCTAATGTCTTCCCTATATATCGACGGGACCTTCCGCATTTCCCAAGAAATATTGAATCTTCGACATAGAATACAAAAAGCCGTGCATCAGCACGGCTTCTCACTTTAGATACGGACAGCAGTCCCGCTCACAGCAACCATTAGCATCCCTTCGCGAACTACTTCGTAATCCACGTCGATACCAACGATGGCATTCGCATTTTTTTGTCTTGCAAGAGTTTTCATCTCTTCCATTGCGATGTCACGTGCTTCTTTCAATTTGCTTTCGTAAGCGCCTGAGCGACCACCGACAACATCACGGACAGAAGCGAAAAGATCACGAACGATATTTGCACCCATAATCGCTTCTCCATTCACGATATCGACATAATCAATAATCTCTTTCCCTTGAATTGTAGAAGTTGTTGTTACAATCATACTTTATAGCCTCCCATATGAGATTTTTACCTACTTATGATGCACTAATTCAGTACAAATTATATTTACGAACTAAACTGAGCTTCGTATAACCTACTGTATCCTCCGCCTTGCTCAATTAATTCATTATGTGAACCTTGTTCTGCAATACCATCTTTATTTACAACGACGATGCGATCTGCATTTTTAATCGTTGCAAGTCTGTGAGCGATAACTAATGTTGTACGGCCAACAGATAGCTCCGCAAGCGATTTTTGAATCGCAAGTTCTGTCTCTGTATCTAATGCAGAAGTTGCTTCATCCAATATTAAAATTGGAGGGTTTTTCAAGAACATACGAGCAATAGCTAGACGCTGCTTTTGTCCACCTGAAAGTTTCACGCCGCGCTCACCGATAACAGTATCTAAACCGTCCGGCTGTGAGTAAATTAAATCTTCTAATTGCGCACGTTTTACTGCCTGCCAAATTTCAGCTTCTGATGCTTTTAAATTTCCGTAAGCGATATTTTCACGAATTGTTCCTGAGAATAAGAACACATCTTGCTGCACAATTCCAATTTGCTTACGAAGTGAAGATAATGTCATATCTTTCGTATCAATTCCATCAATTTGAATTGATCCAGATGATTGCTCATAAAAACGTGGTAATAGGCTACATAACGTCGTTTTCCCAGCTCCTGATGGTCCAACGAACGCAACTGTTTCACCTGCATGTATTTTCAAACTAATGTCATTTAAAATCGGTTCTTTGTTTTCATATCCAAACGTAATGTTGTTATATTGAATATCACCGTGTACATGCTTCACTTCCATTGCATCTTTAGAGTCTACAATGTCAGGCTCTGTTTCAAGAAGCTCTACATATCTTTTAAAACCGGCGATTCCTTTCGGATAGCTTTCGATTACCGCGTTAATTTTTTCAATTGGGCGGAAGAAAATATTCGTTAATAGAACGAATCCGATAAATCCACCGTACGTTAATTCTCCTTGCAGAACAAACCATGTACCGCATATTAAGACGAAGAGCGTTACGAGACGCATGAGCATATAACTAATCGACGAATTTAACGCCATAATTTTATACGCCATTAATTTCGTTGTACGGAAACGAGCGTTGTTCACAGCAAATTGCTCTTTCTCAAACTTTTCATTTCCGAATGCTTGTACAACGCGAATACCACCAACGTTGTTCTCAATACATGCATTGAAATCAGCAACATCTGAGAATAAACGTCTAAATGTACCTGTCATTTTTTTATTGAAGTACAGCGCTAACCATAATAGGAATGGAATGACGAAGAACGTTAATAACGCTAACTTCCAGTTGATCATCATCATAAATGAGAATGCCCCAACTAAAGTCATTACGGCGATAAATAAATCTTCTGGTCCATGGTGAGCAATTTCCCCAATTTCCATTAAATCGTTTGTAAGGCGTGAAATTAAATGACCTGTTTTATTATTATCAAAAAATCTGAATGATAGCTTTTGAATATGATCAAATAATTTCTGCCTCATATCTGTTTCAATGTTAACACCAAGCATATGTCCCCAATATGTAACGACATATTGTAAGCCTGCATTTAACATATAAACTGCGAGTAAACCGAAACAAGCCCATAAAATAAGCGTCCAGTTTTGCCCTGGCAATAACTTATCAATAAATTGATTTACGATAAGCGGGAAGCCGAGTTCTAATAATCCTGCGACAACCGCACAAGAAAAGTCGAGTATAAATAAACCTTTATACGGTTTATAGTACGAGAAAAATTTACGCAGCATATCTTACCTCCATTTTCCAAAATTAAAAATACTCCCTAAATGATAACCATTATCAAATAATTATTCAAGTTATCCGTCTATGAAACTGAAAATAAGCTTTGCGATAGTTGTCGTTTTTTGCTGGAAAGTCGATATATTCGAATAATCGCCGATATATTTCGAGTTGCGCTGATATATTTAGAAAATCGCCGATATATTTTAAGTTGCGCTGATATATTCGGAAAATCGCCGATATAAATTTCATTTACTAACTACTCTCTCATCCCCCAAAAACAAAAAAGGCACCACCACAAGGTGATACCATTCCTGCTATTACATCGCTTCTGAATCCCACTCATGCTCCTGCTCAACGAATACAATACCTAATTCGTGATGTCCACCAGCATATAATGCAGTTTGTGCAAGACGAAGCTCACCATTTGTATCTAATACTTCTAATTTACAAAATGCTCCTGTCGTCTTCGTTTGAAGCGCATCATAAAATTCCTCGGCGCTTTTTGGAATGACTCCATTTACTTTCGTAATAATTTCTCCAGGCAGTAATTTCAGCTCTGCTCCAATTGTATTTGGAATTGTATCTAGTACAACGAGCCCATCATTGCGTGCAGCAAAATACGCTGGTCTTGTTTCATCGGCAATTTTTTCTTGCATCGAAATTGTGAAACGCCCAAGCATAGCGACTCCCATCGCGATAATTGCAAGTACGTGCCACCAGTAACTTGCGATTCCTAAAACGAGCACAAGTCCTGCTAACCCATAAACACGTCTTCCTGTAAATAATAAAGCTTCCGTCGGCTCATAACTTTTAATATTTCTCATAAATCCAATTAAAAATGGAACGAGGAATAGAGAATATGTATTTGAACCTATTGAAACGACAGGCCACCATGAAATAAACTGCGTTACCGCATCACCCGGTACAAGAATAAAAATAGGAACGATCCATAAACGCTTTGATTCGTGTAAACCAATCTTTAATCCACGCTTCCCCTGCCTAATCCTCGGCGTCGAATATCCTACTGCATTTTTAGAAATCAATAAGCCTTCTACAATAAGCATAATGCCTAGTAAAATAACAAGGGATACAATGGTACTCTCTTCACCTTCTCGAAGCTGTAAAAAGGAAACTGGTAGCTTAGAAGATAATAGAACACATACAATCGCAATGCTAAATGTATAAGCCGCCGATAAACATCGATACATAGCCGTTAATCCAAATAGTAACGTCCAAATTAAAATGGCCCATAAGCTTGCTTTAGAAACAACAAGTCCAAGCCCAATCGTAATAATAGATACTACTAATCCGTATCCAATCCCTGCAAATAGAGAGGTTCGCAGTTCAAACCAAATATCATAAACTTTAAAAGAAAAATCTTTTCGTTCTCTTAACATACGTAAGTATCCAACGAAGATACTACTTATTACAAATATATAGACAGCAGGGTGTAAGAAAAAACGTCCAACTGCCCGCATTATTTCAAAAATCCACGCCTCCACGAACTCATTCACCACCATTTATATCATTCTTTCTTTTTATATTATCATAACTAAACAAACGTTTGTTTAACACAAAAAAATACAGGCAGCAAACTGCCTGTATTTCTTCTTATTTTGCCATTAATTTTAATGCTGACTGTAATTGTAGATCATTTTCTCCAGAACGGATTTTTTCGATAATTTTAGTTTGAATCGCTTCAGCTGTCTTTTTATCAAGCTGTCCTGTCGCTTCCATTTCATTTGCATTTTGGAATGCTTTCAGAGCCGATTCTGTCTCTTTACTAAAGTATCCATCTTCACGACCTGGTACATAACCTAAGCTCTTAAGCATTTCTTGAGCATGTTTTACTTGTACATCATTTGAATTGTATGAAAGTGTTTTTTCAATTTGAATTGGTGTCGCATGATAATAATTTGGTTGCTTCACTTCTACTGTTGGCGCGATTCCTTTTTTATGAATCCAGTTCCCATCCGGTGTTAACCATTTAAACATCGTTAATTTAATGTTGCTGCCGTCTTTAAATGGAACAGCTTGCTGGACAGTACCTTTACCAAATGTCTTTTCACCAATTAAATCATATCCTTCTCCTTCTTTCAGCGCACCCGCTAAAATCTCTGAAGCAGAAGCACTTCCATTATCAATTAATACTGAAATTGGATATGGTTTTCTCTCTTTCAGTTCCGTAGAGAATTTCTTCTTCTCACCATTTCGCTGCTCTACTTGTAGCATCGGCTTTTTATTCGTCATAATTTCCCCTAGTATATCTTCTACACTATTTAAATAGCCACCAGGATTACCACGCACGTCAATAACTAAGCCTTTTATATTTTTCTTCTCTAACTCTTTTAACTGATCCTTAAATTCTTTTGCTGTATTTTCAGCAAAAGAAGTGATTTGCATATAACCGATATCTTTTCCGCTCTCTTGCTTCACAGAACTAAACACTGTAAAGATTGGAATCTTTTCACGCTTAATTTTAAATACAATCGGATCAGTTACTCCCGCACGTTTAATTTCAATTGCGACAGTCGTTCCCTTTTTACCACGAATTTTTAATACTGCTTCTTCACGTGATAAGTCTTTCACACTGTTTCCATCTACAGATAAAATTTGGTCATTCGGTTTAATTCCTATCTTTTCTGCTGGTGAACCTTTAATTGGCGATACGATAATAAGCTTACCGTCCGTCTTGTTCACCTCAGCCCCAATCCCCTCTAATTCGGGATCAAGCGATTCACTAAACTGTTTGGCTGTTTCTTTATCCATATACGTGGAATAA
Source organism: Bacillus cereus group sp. Bce019 (assembly GCF_051781745.1). Taxonomy (NCBI): domain Bacteria; kingdom Bacillati; phylum Bacillota; class Bacilli; order Caryophanales; family Bacillaceae; genus Bacillus; species Bacillus cereus group sp. Bce019. The sequence goes on along the minus strand of NZ_JBPWJX010000018.1, from coordinate 92,970 downwards.
GGGTCCTTCAGCGTAGACAACATACCTTGTATTGCACCTTCAACTAACTTTTCATCTTTCACGTCTTCCACATAACGTGAATCAATTAGTGCATACGCCTCATTAATTTTTGCCAAATTCCCTTGCGCAGTGCTAGCATTCCCACTCGAAATTGTTTGCGTTACTTCTGATGGGTTAACCCCAAATACAGACATGCCTGCAAACATTCCGCCAGCACCAATTAAAAATGCAACAACCATTCCAATAATTGCAACTCTACGTTTCAATGCGGAATTCCCCTTTCCAAAACACACAGGTGGTGTAGCAAAAGGCATCACACAGTGTGTGATGCCTTTACCTATTTCTACTATATGATAAGCTTGTACGAATTATGTTTGCAACTTTTTATACTTTTAAGAAGCGACGAATTGACATTACACTTCCCCACATACCGATTAAAGCACCGATTAACACTAGTAAACCAGCTAATTGGAATACGAATGGACTGTATGGTAGAAGCTCGAAAATTGTTCCGCCAAGTTTTTCATTAAACACACCTTGCAACGAATTATACGTAATTAGAATTAGGCCAATTGGAATAATTGATCCTAATACTCCTAAGAATAATCCCTCTAGCAAGAATGGCCAACGAATAAACCAGTTTGTTGCACCAACAAGTTTCATAATTTCAATTTCTGTACTACGAGCATAAATTGTAATTTTAATTGTATTAGAGATTAAGAACATCGCTGTAAATAAAAGACCAGCAATTAGCGCAATCCCAATGTTACGACCAGTTTTTACAGTATCAAATAATCGTTCAACTTGCCCTTTTCCGTACTGAACATTACTAACAAACTGCATTTTTTCAACCTTCTTCGCGATTGTCGCTGTATCGGTTGGTTCTTTTGCTTTTACAACAAATACGTTTTTAAGTGGGTTATCTTGTTCAAATAACTCAAACGTTTTTCCACTATCACCTAAGCTTTTAATTAAACGTTTTAACTCTTCTTCTTTAGAAGAATATTTAATAGAATCTACTTTTGCAATCTTACTCATATCTTCTTCTAATTTCTTTTGATCAGCTTCTTTTGCAGCTGGATCAATGTGTACACGAATCTCTACATCTTGCTCTACTTTCGTCGCAAAATGGTTCATATTCATAATCGCTGTTAAAAAGACACCTACAAGTAATAATGTAACTGTTACTGCACTAACAGAAGCAAATGTCATCCATCCGTTACGTGATAGATTCTTTACACCTTCTCGCAAATGTCGACTAAGGGTCTTAGTCTTCATATCCGTATCCTCCCTCAATCTCATCTCGAACAATTTTTCCGCCTTCAATCGCGATTACACGATGACGGATTGTATTTACGATATCTGCATTATGCGTCGCCATAACGATCGTTGTGCCGCGCTCATTAATGCGAGTAAAAATATTCATAATATCAAGAGCTGTTTCAATATCTAAGTTACCTGTTGGCTCATCGGCAATTACAACCTTTGGTCTATTTACAATTGCTCTTGCAATAGCCACACGTTGTTGCTCCCCACCTGAAAGCTCACTTGGAAGTGCGTCTGCACGATCTTCAAGGCCTACAAGACCTAGAACCTCTGTTACACGCTCACGAATTGCATCCGGTCCTTCTTCAATTACTTCTAAAGCAAACGAAACATTCTCATATACCGTTAATTTAGGTAGCAATTTAAAATCTTGGAAAATTACGCCTAATTGACGACGAAAATACGGAACGTCTCTTTCTGCCAATGTTTCGATAGTAAGTCCATTTACATTAATAGATCCTGTAGATGGTTTCTCTTCACGATACATCATTTTAATAAATGTAGATTTTCCGGCTCCACTCGGTCCAACTACGTATACGAATTCACCTTGTTTAATGTTAACTGTAAGACCAGCAATGGCTTTCATACCATTCGGGTACTCCTTATAAACATTCGTCATTTTTATCATTATTTATCACCCAATACTTAATGATTTTTTTCGAAATACTTTTCTGTACATCTGAAAACAAAAGACATCCTTCATTTTCATTTAGTCATCCTTGTTGAAGGTAGTTTACTTATGCTTCCTCATAAGCAATACCACTCTATGTAATATATTTCAGCAAAATTCTACAAACCCCATTGTAACATCAAACGGTTTCCAATTTGGATACATTTTTGTTACAGTTATGTTACATACCAGAAAAAAAGGAAAACGAGTTGACTATATTATCAACTCGTCCATTTCACCTTTTTTATTTATGTTCAGCTAACCATTCAGACACTTTTTTCGCATCTTCACCTTGAATAAGTCCTGGTGACATTGAACCGCGGCCTTTTTTAATAATCTCTTCGATATCTGCAGCGTCGTACTTACCGCCTACTTTTCTTAAATCAGGTCCAGTTGCCCCTGATAAATCTGTTGCGTGACATCCCGCACAACTTCTTTGGAAAATTTGTTCTGCGCTGTCTGTGCTTGCAGACTGTTTCGAAGACTTACTCTCTTCTTTATTTCCGCATGCTCCTAAAGCAAAAACAACCGATGTCCCTAGCGCAATAGCCAACAATTTCTTTTTCACTTCTATCGCTCCCCATTGTTGATATTCTTTTTATTCCTAACACACTCATTTTCATTATAAGCATTATCTTTATATAGAAAAACTAAGGTGTATTTCATATTCCTCAAAAATACAGTGAGAACCTTGATAAAATAAAGCTTTCATAAGTTGTTTCAATTCTGTGAACAACTTAAAAAACTCCTATAAAGCATCCTTTTTAAAAGGAAAATTAGAAAGTTCTATATAAATCTTTACCATATTACCGCTCTATTTTACTATTCTCTACTTTTTACAAAACAATATACAGCATTGTAATCTACATATAATCCCATCAAAAAGAGAAGTTGTCGTTTCCAACTTCTCTTCCTCTTTACTTCATCTATAAAAATAAAATCAAATTCTTTATATCCTCTATTGTCCTCAGCATGCGCCAACAATTTCGTTGGCTTTTTTTCGCTTATTAGATGCGAGAACGTAAGTAAGCATCAATAAATGGATCAATCTCTCCATCCATAACAGCTTGTACGTTACCAACCTCCGTATTTGTACGATGGTCTTTTACAAGAGAATACGGGTGGAATACGTAAGAACGGATTTGGCTACCCCATCCGATTTCTTTTTGCTCTCCGCGAATTTCATCTAATTCTGCTTGTTGCTCTTCTAGTTTCTTTTGATATAATTTCGCTTTTAACATTTTCATCGCATGCTCACGGTTTTTAATTTGAGAACGCTCCGACTGACATGTTACAACCGTATTTGTCGGTGTATGTGTAATACGAACTGCTGAATCTGTCGTATTTACGTGCTGTCCACCAGCTCCACTTGCTCGGTACGTATCAATTTTTAAATCTTCTGTACGTACTTCGATTTCAACTTCATCATTGAACTCTGGTACAACTTCACAAGATACGAATGATGTATGACGACGCCCTGAAGAATCGAATGGTGAAATACGTACAAGACGATGTACACCTTTCTCTGCTTTTAAGTAACCGTAAGCGTTATGACCTTTAATTAATAAAGTTACACTCTTAATACCAGCTTCATCACCTGGTAAATAGTCAACCGTTTCTACTTTGAATCCGCGTTTTTCAGCCCAGCGTGTGTACATACGTAATAGCATAGAACCCCAGTCTTGTGACTCAGTTCCACCTGCACCTGGATGTAATTCTAAAATCGCATTATTTTTATCATAAGGATCACTTAATAGTAACTGAAGCTCATACTCATTCATTTCTTGAATTAAGCCTTTTACTTCTGATTCTAATTCCTCATGTAAATCTTCATCATACTCTTCTTTTAAAAGCTCATGCGTGATTTCTAAATTTTCGAACGTCTCATCTAACTGACGGAACTTTCCAACCATATCTTTTAACGCATTCGCTTCATTAATTACAGCTTGTGCGCCTTGTTGGTCATCCCAAAATCCTGCGCCCATCATTTTCTCTTCTAATTCTGCAATTTGTTTCTCCTTAGTAGGGAGGTCAAAGAGACCCCCTAAAAGCCGCTAATCGCTTAGCCATTTTCTCTAATTCCTGTCTAATTTCTACTAATTCCATTTCCTTCACCTCTATGTAATTGCTGTTACTTTCGTATGAAAACAAGGGAAACTCTCTCCACTTATTACGGAGAGAGTTTAATCCTTCTTAATTATACATTTTTGATATAAAAGTTTGCAAAACAGCCAAAGCTACCGTCCTATATTACTGAACGATACCACAGCAGTTTTTATATTTTTTACCACTACCACATTTACATAAATCGTTGCGGCCCACTTGGTCACCTTTTACAACTGGCTTTTTCTTTGCTTCTTCGCCATCGCTAGAAGGATGAACAGCTTCACCTTGAACAACTTCTTGACGTTCTAAGTTTTGTTCAATTTCAGCTTTCATAATGTAACGAGAAATTTCCTCTTCAATAGAAGCAACCATTGACTCGAACATCGCGAACCCTTCCATTTGGTACTCACGAAGTGGATCGATTTGACCGTAAGCACGTAAATGAATACCTTCACGAAGGTGATCCATCGCATCAATATGCTCTGTCCATTTCGTATCTACAACGCGGAATACAACAACCTTCTCAAACTCACGCATTTGCTCTTCTGGCATAAGCTTTTCTTTTTCATTGTATCGCTCAATTAATTTCGCAATAATTGGCTCGCTCATTTCCTCAGGAGCAAGGCGACGTAATTCTTCTTCTTTTACATCTCCGTCTTGAAGAAGGTTTGTATTTAAGTAGTCAACAAGACCTTTAATGTTCCAATCTTCTTCAATTTCCTCTTGTGTATGAAGAGCAACAGCACGTTCTACTGTAGATTTCATCATACCTTCAATAATGCCGCGTAAGTTGTCAGACTCCATTACCTCTTGACGCTGTTTGTAAATAACTTCACGTTGCTGACGAAGTACATCATCATATTGCAGTAACTGCTTACGTGCATCATAGTTATTTCCTTCAACACGTTTTTGTGCAGATTCTACCGCACGAGAAACCATTTTACTTTCAATCGGCTGAGAATCATCCATACCAAGGCGGTCCATCATTGCTTTCATATTATCTGAACCAAATCGGCGCATTAATTCATCTTCCATCGATAAGTAGAACTGCGTAACACCAGGGTCCCCTTGACGACCAGCACGACCACGTAACTGATTATCAATACGACGACTTTCGTGACGCTCTGTACCGATAACTGCTAAACCAACGTTTTTCACATCGTCTCCAAGCTTAATATCTGTACCACGACCTGCCATGTTCGTCGCGATTGTTACAGCACCTTTCATACCAGCCTCTGCAATGATATCTGCTTCACGAGCATGGTTTTTCGCATTTAAGATGTTATGACGTACACCTTTACGCGTTAACATTTTTGAAATAAGCTCTGAAGTTTCAATTGCAACTGTACCTACAAGAACAGGTTGTCCTTTTTTATGACGATTTACAATATCCTCAACAACAGCATTGAACTTACCTTCCATTGATTTAAAGATTAAATCGGCACGATCATCACGAATAATCGGTTTGTTTGTCGGAATTACAATAACGTTCATATTGTAAATGTTACGGAATTCCTCTTCCTCTGTTTTCGCTGTACCAGTCATACCAGATAATTTTTCATACATACGGAAGTAGTTCTGGAATGTAATTGTTGCAAGCGTCATGCTTTCATTTTGAATTTCTACACCTTCTTTTGCTTCAATCGCTTGGTGTAATCCTTCGCTATAACGACGACCTTTCATAAGACGACCAGTGAATTGGTCTACAATTACGATTTCGCCTTCTTGTACAACATAATCTGTATCACGATGCATAACAACGTGTGCACGAAGCCCCTGATTAATATGGTGAAGAAGTGCTACATGTTTTAAATCGAATAAGTTTTCAATATGGAAAGCTTTCTCTGCTTTCGTAATACCATCTTCTGTTAGCATTACATTTTTCGTTTTCACATCAAATGAATAATCTTTTTCATTTTCTAACGTACGAACAAATGCATTTGCAAACATGTATAGCTCTGTTGATTTTTGAGCTTGTCCTGAAATAATAAGCGGCGTACGTGCTTCATCGACTAAAATAGAATCGACTTCATCGATAATAGCAAAGTGAAGTGGACGTTGAACGCACTGCTCTTTATATAAAACCATGTTATCACGTAAGTAATCGAATCCAAGCTCATTATTTGTGCTATACGTAATATCAGCAGCATAAGCCTCTTGTTTCTCTTCGCGTGACATACTATTTAAGTTAATTCCTACCGTTAAGCCAAGGAACTCATGAAGTTGTCCCATTTCGCTCGCATCACGTTGTGCTAAATATTCATTGACTGTAACAACGTGAACACCTTTTCCTGTTAAAGCATTTAAATATACAGGTAATGTAGATGTTAACGTTTTACCTTCACCCGTTTTCATCTCAGAAATATTCCCTTCATGTAAGGCAATACCACCCATTAACTGTACGCCATATGGACGCATTCCAAGAACACGAGTTGCCGCTTCGCGAACAACCGCAAAAGCTTCAGGTAGTAGATCATCTACTGTTTCACCTTTTGTTAGACGTTCTTTAAATTCAAGCGTCTTTCCTTTTAATTGTTCATCAGTTAGTGGCTTAATAGATGACTCTAATGCATCAATTTGCTCAACTGTCTTTTGCATACGTTTAATTTGGCGTTGATTTACATCAAACACCTTTTTTAAAATACCGATCATAGGAAATACGCTCCTCTTTTTATTAAAATAAAACTTCCGATTGTTTTTCTTTTTCTCTATTACAATCAGTCGTTATAAAAATCAAATGTATGTTATGCCAATTTTTCTCCTAATTAAAAAAACTAAAATGTATATACCTAATGATAATTGTAACACTTGTCTTATAACTATGACAACAATCGGCAAGATGTCGGGCCTCATATTCAGAAAAAGTTTTTATTTCATTTGTTACGTTCCTTTTCTCTGTCTCGCTATTTCAATTTCACGTTACAAATTTCGTATTAAATCTAAGTCATATTCTTTCAAGTTTCCTTTTAAAGAATATGACTACCAAAAATTCCTTAATAAAATCTAAATCAACAATTACAAAAAGCCGGAAACTTCGCAAGTGTAGCATCCATAGATACTTACACCTACAAAAAAACTCCGACTTTAAAAGATATTGTTATGTTGCAAGATCTACAAACAACATTAAAATATAGCTGTATCAATCATAAATTTTATTAATTTATCGGTATTTCTAATTCATGATATTTCCCTTCCTTATCTTTTATACACGAAATGAATTTCACTTTAGTTGATTCATTTGAAAAGTTTTTATAATTTTTATAAGGGTCATCTCCTATAAAATAATTTGTCCCTATATACCCTCGTACTGTTTTACCAGCAGGTATTACAGGATCAAACTGATATTTTTTAGGTAATTCCATTGAATAAGGGATTAAATTATAAAACTCACCTATTTTAGAATAAAACATTGTATCGGAAATAGACTTATTACTAAGCAAGTTAATATCTCGATTTGTTGTATTTGTAATATCTAAAGGTAAAACATACGTCACTACTTCACGGTCTTCATAGGGATCATAAACTTTTGTAGGATCAAGAGGATTAAGTGCATGAAACGTAACTCCTTGCCCATCTTCAAAAGTTCTATTAGATAAAAACTCATCTTTTACCACTTTATAAGATTCATTATTAAGATTTAATGTTTTAAATCTTAATAAACTAGCAAATATACATAGCAACAGACACAATCCAATACTTATTAAGATATGTTTTCTCGTCACTCTTAATCTACCAACTTTCCATTATTAACATGTACAATACGATCTACCATTTCATTATCTAGAACATGCACATCATGACTGGCTACAACAATAGTCGTTCCCTTGGCTTTTTCTACTTTCAAAATATCTAAAACATCTTTTATCCCATCACTATCTAAAGCATTAGTTGGCTCGTCTAATAACAGTAATTTTGGTTGTTCCATTAAAGCTTGCGCTATCCCTAAACGTTGTTTCATACCTAAAGAGTATCTTTTATACTTTCTCTTATCTGTTTTATCAAGTCCAACCCTTTGAATAATATTATAAATCTCCTCATCGGAGATTTTATTGTTAATCGATGATAAAAATTTCAAGTTCTGAAAACCAGTATACCTTGGAATAAAACTTGGATATTCAATCAATATTCCCATAGAATCAGGAAATTGCTTTTGTTTTCCAATTATTTCATTATCTATATAAACAACTCCAGAATTCAAACGCATTAACCCTGATATAGCGCGTAAAATCATCGTTTTACCAGAGCCATTATGCCCCTTCAAAACTAAAAATTCGCCTTTTTTTACTGACAAACTAATATTATCTAACACAATATTTCCTTTTAATCTTTTCGTCATACATTCACATTTAATATAATTGTCCATAAATTATTCACCTATCACATCTAGTTTTTTAAAACAAAAACTACCTAATAAAATCATTACAACAACAATTACTACTCCTATTAAAAGTAAATCATTATATTGAATAGATTGATTATTACCTAAAGTCAATTGAATTGAACTGTGATTAACAAAATACCAACGATTTGGCATAACAAAAGAGCCTAAAAAATAAATACTATGAAAGAAAATAGACAAAAATAGGTACAACAACATTAGTACAAAAACAATAGTTATCGGTATATAAAAAGTTAAAAACTCAAAAATCAAAGCTAATAAAAAACTTATAATTATTTGAATTAGCATAGTACCTAATATCTTATAAGGAAATTGACTATATAAATTTAAAAAATTATACTCGCCTAAAGAAAGCAAATAGTAAGCGCTAAACCAAATAAAATACATACCAATCCAAATAATAATTATATAAAAAAACAAAGATAACATTTTCGTTAACCACAGAAAATGCTTCTTCTTAACACGAGGAAATAAATAAACACCATTCTGTTGAATATCTGAAAAAGCAAAATTGCCTACAAGCAACAAAGGAGTGATTTGAAAGAATATCCAATAAAAAGGGATAGAAAATCGCCCCTCCTTATAAAAATAAGATAAATCCACAAAGTCTACTCCATGAAAAAATCGATAAAAGGTAACATCTACTAATACAGATTCTTTGCCATTACTAAGAGGCTGATTGTATAAAAAAGCAATTGCAATAATAGCGTAAATTAAGAATAAAAAAGCCATTATCTTGATGGAATCTCGAAACCTTACATGTAAATCTCTTTTTAACAAATAATATAAGATCATAATGTAAACTAGATCACCTCTGTCTCATCATTCATAGAAATATAACTTTTTTTAGATAAAATCCATACACTTATAAAAAAGATAAAAATACAGACAAATAAGCGTATACATATACCAGTAGCATCTTCAAAGACATTTATATAAAAAGCATTTGTAAATAAAAATCCATGTAATATAAATCTATCTAATAAAACAGCAGTAATCATACATATTATTACAAGTAAACTAGGTAAAAATAATTGCAATAAAGCACTTATCATACATATAAAAACACTCGCAAATAATTGAATGCAAAATAATAATGGATAATTTACATCAACACTAGTTACAGCCATCATATTTGACATCAAAAACAACTGTAAAATCATACTCCCAGCAAAAAAGTAAACAAAAACAAATAGCTTCAAATAATATATGGAAACTAATTTCAATACATTATTCACTCTGTAAACAACATAAATACTAAAAAAATTCGACATAGAATATACAGAAAAAACAATTGTTAAAGGAATAAATATAGTCGACAAATTATAAAACGACATAACCTTATACAAAGTTTCCAATTCGTTCATTTTCTCTTTTACAATGCCCTGTTCAAAATAATTGAACAAGCAACCAATGATACTAACATTAAGTAAAAAGAGAATACTTAACCCAACATATTTCATCCTTATAGTTTCTTTCATTACATTATAAAAGAACATGCTTCCTACTCCCCCGTAAATAAAGAACTGCAGAACAAAACCAAATACATAACAGGACACTAAGAAAAATTTGCAATTCAAAAAAGCCGAAATCTTTAATTAAATAATCTTTAGGATTGAGAATCCCTTTTCCAATACCAAGCCAAAAAATATGTAAAACAAATGGAACTAAATAAATAAAATAAACTCGTTTTATAAAAAACGAAATTGATAAAGCCAAACTCGAAAAAACCGCACCGTATAAACTATTTAAAAATACATACATTAGAAAATATAAAGTAGGATACTCATAATAAACCGTATTAAATTGAGCTGTTGGTGAAACAGTAGCCGCCATATAATTTAATATTGGATGCGGAGCAACTGTCGGATAAGTCATCGCATATAAATAAAAATGAAATAGTAAAGGGACACTTATAATAAAAAAAGATACTATAAAATTAATACAATAAAGTAATCTAAAATAATGACGTGTTCCCATCTTAGAAATGACAGGATAAATAAATCCATAATTTTTATCAATTCTATAAATCCCAGCTACAGCCATTGCAGAAATCATAGGAAATATAAGTAGATAAAATTCACTATAAAATGGTAATCTATTAAAATGTAAAATGTTAGATAAATATGGAGATACCTTTATAATCCCAGCATCGTTAAATCCTTTCGTTGTTACACACATAACAATATATTGAGCAATGACAATTACTAACATAATAAATACAGACAACCAAAACATCCTACCTTTTAAAATCCTTCCTAAAAAGTAACTCATCTACAACTCCTCCATAAACCATTAATGAAATTTAAATCTTTTTTAATATGAACAGTTGATCCGCAACACCATAACATTTATTTTCTTTATTTAACCAAATGTAACGAAAAGAAACATTTGCTCTCTCTCCTTCAAATTTAGGAAACTCAACTTCATACTGATAAACATCATTTGTACCTTTTCTTTTTACACTCTTAACTTCTTGTTTCCACTGAATTATTTTTCCATCAATTTGTTCAATCCGTCCCAAAAGATACGTTGGTTTTTTCTTATTCGTCACACCCGTTAAAAAAACATAATAATTTTCTGGTATAACTCCTGACTTTAATTTTTTATTTGAAAGCTTATCCTCTATTAAGCTATCATTTCTTTCTATTTGACCTTGAAAGAAATCATGACCATTTTCACTTTTTAAAAACACTTGTTCAACAATAGTATTTTTCTTAATTTCTTGTAACTGAATACTTTTCAAATTATCTTTTTCCGTTAAAGTATCTTCAATATTTACAATCGGTTCATCTACTTTCTTTTGACAAGAAACTAAGAAACTAATACTCAATATAAAAAAACAAACTAAAATATATCTTGAGATAAACCTCATTACAACTCCTCCTATTTTAAAAATGAAATAGCAGGAAAAGCCGTATAATCAAGACTCGGAACTATACGACTTTTTCTAGTACTACACAATAAATAATTTCAATTTATAATTTCTAAATCAATATTCAGTGTAAGGTCCACTCGGTCTTACACTATCAGGACTCCAAGCAGTAGGATAAGCATTATTTTCTCTAGAATAACCACCAAATCTCACAGGTACATTTTTTCCATAGTTTTCATATGCGTAATTTTGGAAAAGATACGTTTTACCTGGTTTCACCGTTCCTTCATGCTTACCCGACTCACCTGAAACATTTACCCAATCTCTATTACCTTTACCTTTATTTTTATCAGCTTCTGTCCAAACGTTAAAAGAACCACCGCCCTTCTCACTACTCTTTACACGCATATACATAGAAGTAGGTGTCTCTTTAGGACGTGCATTAGTAAAATCATATGCATTCCAAAGTCTAAAGGTAAATTCTACATGATCATCCTTTGTATCAGCCTTAGCAGGTTCGGTTAAAGCAAAAGTACTAGCTAAAATACCTAACGATAAAACAGATACAAACATAAAACGACTTTTTTTCTTAATGCTCACTAAAAGCACCTCCGATAATTTGTAGCATTATATCGATTTTATTTTTTTACTAAAGAAACAAAGTAAATCTGTATAATGCAATTTTAAGATAACAAAAGCAAAATACACTATCAATTGATTCCAGAAAACTTAATATTTTATTTACAATTATAAAATATTGCTAAATTAAACAAAATTAGTATACTCCTAACAAGTACATACTTATGGAGATAATCACATTCAAAATCTCAATACAAAAAAGCGCAGCCATTTCGGCTACGCTTTCGAATTATTATTTAGTTTCGATTAAACCGTATTTCCCATCTTTACGGCCATATACAACATTAGTTTCGTTTGTATCAGCATTTGTGAAGACGAAGAAATTATGTCCTAGCATATCCATTTGTAGGATTGCCTCTTCAACGTCCATCGGTTTTAAATCGAATCGTTTTGTACGTACAAGTTCTAATTCATCTTCTTCTACCTCATCCAAAACAGCTACTGCTTCTGGAAGGATAAAGTTCGTTTTTATAGAACCTTTCTCACGTAACTTACGATTTACTTTTGTTTTATGTTTACGAATTTGTCGCTCAATTTTATCAACTACTAAATCGATAGCAGCGTACATATCGCTATTAGTTTCTTCTGCACGAAGTAATAAATCAGTAAATGGAATTGTTACCTCGACACGTTGCTTGTCAGAGTATACTTTTAAATTAACTTTAATCTCTGGGAATGTATCAAAATAACGCTCTAACTTACTTAGTTTTTTCTCTACATATTCCTTTAATGCTGGAGTTACTTCAATATTTTCACCACGAATGTTGAATTTCATAGATGAATTCCTCCTTTCAAGCCTATGTACTATAATTTCGACATTGGCTTAAAAACTCCTTCTAACTTTTTTAAAAAAATTAGTGGAATTGCGATTTTTTTATCGTTTTTTGTTGAAATGAAAAGATGCATCGTTTCTATCTTTATTTTATCCTATTAACATCGTGAATAACGAATATTTCTGTGGACAATTCGTTACAGAAAAGAAACAACTTTTTGACAACTTACCCTATAACAAAAACCCCTTGCGAAAAACAAGAGGTTCTACTACATATATATAACGTTGCCACAAACGCAGCTTTCTCTTCCCAAAACAATATACCCTACAGTTTCACAACATTAGCTGCTTGTGGTCCACGTGCTCCATCTACAATGTCAAACTCTACTTGTTGCCCTTCTTCCAATGACTTATACCCATCTTGTTGAATAGCAGAAAAATGGACAAATACATCGTCACCATCTTCACGCTCAATAAACCCAAATCCCTTTTCTGCATTGAACCATTTCACTCTTCCTTGCATGTTCATTCCATTCCCTTCACTCTAAAAATCAGGGCATTCGCCCCATATTTTGACTATAACGAATGACAACATATGAAGTCAAAGAAGACTTATCGCCTTTTTATTATCCCTTTCGACACTGCCGTATTAACTTCTACAAAGTGTCAAACTAGATACTTCCCTTGCCCCTCTTTCATATAACAAACTTCCGATTTGCCTAACTGTAATCCCTGTCGTATACACGTCATCGACGAGTAAAATATGTTGCCCAGAAAACATTTCTTCTCCCTGAAAATAAAAAGGATTGCTTCCTGACACCCTTTCTTTACGTGTCTTCTTACTTTGCTTTTCTGTTTCCCTTCTTCTTAATGATGGATAAGAAATTTTGACAGGCAAACAAGTTGCTAATAACTCAGCTTGATTAAAACCACGTTCAATTTCCCTTTCCTTACTAAGCGGAACAGCGATAACAGTTGAAACATTGGCAAAACACTTTTGAAATAAACTTCGAAAAGGACGATAAAAAATGTGCACTAACTCTGCATCCCCCCGAAACTTAAACTGCGCTACTATTTCTTTCATCTCATCATCATACATATACAACGAACGGTTTTTAAAAGAACGATACTTCTCCTCTTTCATCCACCTTATACAATCTATACAAATACCGTCTTCTTGAAATGAGGCAGGAACAAATTCTAAAGGTCGCCCGCACTCCATGCAAATTTCTCCTATAATATAGGAAAGTTTCTGCTCACATCTATCACATATATATTTTCTATGACACTTTACAAAAAAAGTGTACCAACTAACCTTTTCTACAAAACACTCATCACAAAGTAAACAATGCATTAATCGATCAATCCTTGTTCTTTCGCATTTTTATTCATACCTTGAATATGTTTTTTCGCGCGCACCATCGCCTCTGTCTTGCCATAGTGAAAATAAATGACCTCTCCATATGGTGCTTCAAAGCTCCGCCCTGCTCGGCCCGCAATTTGTACGAGCGCACTTTCTGAAAATATTTCTTCTTCCGCCCCTAAAACTGCAACTTGCAAATTTTTCACCGTTACGCCTCGCTCTAAAATTGTCGTTGTAACTAATAATGGGATTTCTCCCTTTCTGAACGCTGCGACTTTCTCTTTTCTCATCGGATCTTCTGCATGTACACCTTCAACTTTATTATGCAATGATTTCAATAACGAGCTTATTTCTTCTATATATCGTACATGGGGAACGAATAAAAAAACAGGATACTTTTTGTTTAAGTACATCTTTAACCATTGTAGTAAAACTCGAGGAATTCTTTCACGGTTGAGGCTTTTCTTCCAATTTCCGCACCAGCAAAATAGAGGAACTGGCAACGGATGACGGTGATATCGTCCAGAAACAATAACACCTTTTTGTTCACCTCTTCTAAATTTTCGCTTCCACGTTTCATCTGGAGTCGCAGTTAAATAAATACGCGCCGCTCTTTCTTTCATCGCTTGTTTTACCGCGTACTGTAACATTTGATCTGCACAATATGGAAAAGCATCTATCTCATCTACAACCATGACATGAAACGCCCTATAATAACGCAATAATTGATGCGTGGTTGCAACGACTAGTACTGCATCTTTTTCTTTATCCACACTCCCTCCATATAAAGCCGCTACCTTTATATATGGAAATACTTCTTGTAATCTCGGTGCTAATTCCAGAACAACATCCGTTCTCGGCGTTGCGATACAAACTCTTTCTCCTTTTTGAAGCGCTTCGTTAATACCGTAAAACAACATCTCTGTTTTCCCAGCCCCGCATACAGCCCAAATAAAAAATGATTCTTTTCGCTTAATAGCCTCTATAACTCCTTGCGCCGCCAAATTCTGACCAGTAGACAACGTTCCGCTCCACCGTAACAAGTTTAAATTCTTTTCTCTCTTTCTTTCAGCAATCCCGCGAACAAGTAAAGTACATTCACTTACCCTCCCCATCGTTATACACTTCCGGCAATATGTGCACACTTTACTGCATCTTTTACATAAAAACGACGCAAATAGCCGCTGTTCTATATTTCCACAGCGCTGACATACATATTTAGAAGCCTTCTTTTTTACACCTTGTACACAGACGACCTCTCCCTTCTTTTTCAAATCATTTAATTCCCTCTGTAAACCTGAAGAAATTTCTTCTAATAGCAACTGTTTCCCCGCTAGCATCAACAATCACCTCCAGCACTACTATAAACCCTTCTTCAAATCCCGTAAAAACTCAAAAAAGTCGATAACCTACTTATAAAATAGTAAGCTATCGACTTTATACACGTTTTTTATTCTTTTATAAATCCTAGAATCGACCGTATCCTAAGAAATGTTTTTTGTTATACGAACTGTTAATATCACCGTACGCAATTCCTTTATCACTAGCATGGATCATTTGGCCATTACCAACATAAATACCAATGTGAGATGGACCTGCTTTATAAGTACCTTGGAAGAATACTAAGTCTCCCGGTTGCGGGCTACTTACTTTTGAAACAGAATTCCAGTAACCATTAACGTCTTGACGACCTACACCAAAAATGTAAGAAATGAATCCACTACAGTCAAAACCACCGTTTGATGGAGATGCACTTCCCCAAACATATGGCTTACCTAAATATTGCTTAGCTTTACCAATTACGCCAGTATCCGGTGGAGTTGGTGCTGAGTTTTGCTCTGGTGTTTTCTTTTCTGCTTTAGGTGCCTCTTTTTTAGGCTCTTCCTTTTTAGGTTCTTCTTTTTTAGGCTCTTCTTTTTGAGATTGTCCACCATTGTTTGCTGGTGCAGCTTGCTCTGCAGGTGCTTGTGCTGGCTGAGCTTGTGCAGCTTTAGCAGCTTGCTCTGCTTGTTTTTGAGCAGCAGCTTCTTGTGCAGCTTTTGCTTGTGCTTCTTCTTCTGCAATGCGTTGTAATTGCAGTGCTTGTTTCTCAAGCTCTTTCAATTGACCTTCCGTACTTGTCATTGAAGTTACAACTGTATCCATTTTACCGCTTAAATCGTTTACCGCTGCTGCTTTTTTCTCTTTTTCAGCGTCAAGTTCTTTCTTAGCAGTTTCAATTTGAGCTTGTGCTTCTTTTAATTCTTTTTGTTTCTCTTTTACCGTTGCAACATCTTTTTTCACACTAGCTTGATCTTCTTGTTGTGTTTTCATGATATCTTCATCAGACTCAAGAATTTTAGAAACAGAAGTTAAACGATCAACTAAATCTGCAACGTTTTTAGAGTTTACAAGAACTTCTGTTACAACGTTCGTATTTGGTTGTTCTTGAAGTGCAACTAAACGCTTTCTTAATAGCTCTTCACGTTTTGCAATCTTTGTTTGTAATTCTGCAATATCTTTATTTTTCTTTTCAATTAATTGCTCAGTATCAGAAACTTTTTTCGTTGTTTCATCAAGCTTTGCAGCATTCTCTTGAACAGATTTATCTAAACCTTGAATTGTTTTGTTTAAGTCATTCATTTGTTTTTGTAATTCATCACGTTCTTGTTGTTGTTTATGTAAAGTGTCATTTTGTGTATTAATTTGTGATTTCACGTCAGAAATTTTATCTTCTGCAAATACATTTGGTGTTAGCCCAGAAAACATTAACCCTGCAACTAATGCGCAAGATGTCATTTTTAGCTTTTTCATTTTATTTTTTACACCGCTTTCTTTTTTCTTTTTCCGTATATAACCTATAAAATTTATACCATAATTCGGGATTTTTTTTGCTAATGTTACGTTTTTGTAAAACAAATGTAATATTATATGTATCTCTAACGCAGAATTCGTATATTTTTGTATATATGTGTAGAAATTTATATACTTTTCTCACTTCTATAAAAAAAGAAAAAACGTAAGGAATCCCTTACGTTTTATTAAATATACAAATACAAATGAAATGCTACTTCATCCATTTCTCAGCCCAATTTTGGACCTCATCCATAACACTTTCTAACGCTTTTCCCTTGTCAGTTAAGCCATACTCGATTCGAACTGGTACTTCTGGATAGACATTACGAACTACAATGCCCTCGCTTTCCAATTCCTTCAAACGCTCTGACAACATACGATCGCTCATATTTGGGATAATATCTGCGATTTCTCTAAAACGTTTCGACTCTTCAAGCAAAGATTTAATAATTAAGCCAGTCCACTTCTTACTAAGCAGAGTAAAAGCTGACTCAAACTTTGGACATAAACAAGAATTATGCTCCATATGTTTCACCTCTCTTCTATTATAATATAGTTTCTTGTAAAAAGTAAGTTATAAAACTTTCCTCATTATTTTATTTTACGTACATTTTACCATTTCCAAATATTAACTTGTCAACTAAACGTAACATACCCGTAAAAAAACCCTCTTAAAAAGAGAGCTTTTTATATCTTTATTACTTCGTATACCATCCAAGACCTAATGCACCTTCACCTAAGTGCGTACCAATTACAGCTCCAAAATAACCTGTACGAATTGTGACGTGAGGATATTTTGCTTCTAATTCTTTCTTCCATTCATTCGCTTCTTCTTCACGTTGCGCATGAATGATAACTGCTTCCATAGGTACACCTTTACTTGCTTGCTCATCAAAAATTTCAATGATACGTTTTAATGCTTTTTTGCGTGTACGAATCTTTTCAAACGGAATAATGATTTTATCTCTAAAATATAAAACTGGCTTCACTTGTAACAGACTGCCGATGAAAGCTTGCGCGCTATTCAATCGACCACCACGCTGTAAATGATGTAAATCATCAACTACAAAATAGGCGTCCATCGTTTTCTTCATTTCATCAAAACGAGCGATAATCTCTTTTGGGTTCTTTCCTTCACTTACTAACTTTGCACCTTCACGCACATAAAATCCTTGTACTTCACAACTAATTTCAGAGTCATACGTGTATACATCAATACCCTCTACCATCTGTCCAGCTGTCGTTGATGTTTGATATGTACCACTAATTCCACTTGATAGGTGAATACTAATAACTGCATCATAATCTTTAGCTAGTTCTTCATATAGCTCAACAAACTTTCCGATTGCTGGCTGAGAAGTTTTTGGAAGTTCCTCTTGTTCACGTACTTTCACATAAAAATCATCTGCTGAAATTTCAGCTTCTTCTTGATAAGATTCTGTTCCAAACACAACGTTTAATGGAATCATATATATATTGAGTTCATCACGAATTTGCTTCGGTATATATGCCGTACTATCAGTAACAATAGCTATTTTCATTTTCGTACCTGCCTTATAAAAAGTTTTATTTCCTAATTTTACACGAAAACTACAAATGGTGCATCCATACATGAAAATGCCGGTTGAAATTATACCACCATCTCGACAAATTACAACAAAAAGATAAAATACTCACCAAAAACTTCAGTGTATTTAGAAAAAATGTTTGAATATAAAAAGGCTCGCTTTTAAAATGGAAAGTACTAGTCATTTTGATAGATAGGGGCGTACACAAGTGCTATTACAATATTTAACAATCAAAGGCTACGGCGAACACGAAATTGTCATTCAAAAGTCAAGATTTATTTGTTATATTAGCCGAGCAACGACTGAGGAAGAGGCTCAAGAATTTATACAAAAAATAAAAAAACAACATTGGAATGCAACACATAATTGTTCCGCTTATTTAATTGGCGAACAAGATCATATTCAAAAAGCAAACGATGACGGCGAGCCTAGCGGTACAGCTGGCGTACCAATGCTGGAAGTACTTAAAAAACGTGGACTAAAAGATACCGTTGTTGTCGTGACACGCTATTTTGGTGGCATTAAACTTGGCGCAGGTGGATTAATTCGTGCATATGGAAAGTGTACAAGCGAAGGCATTAATCATGTCGGTGTTGTCCAGCGAAAACTAATGCGTGTGATGCAAACCGAGATTGATTACACATTACTTGGCAAAGTGGAAAATGAATTACGTAATTCAAAATATGCCATTAAAGATATACATTATCTAGAAAATGTCACATTTGATACGTATGTAGAAGAAGACGGCAAACAAGCATTTACAGATTGGATGATTGAATTAACAAACGGGAAATGTACAATTATAGAAGGAGATATGTTGTACTTAGAACAAGATGTTATCTAAGCATAACCCTATTTATCACCTTCAAAGATTAATGTAGTGAATTACTTCCCTACAAATGAACTAACGAACTAAGGAGATTATATATGGAAGAACGTTATTATCATCTCCAAAATAGCAGAATAAAAAAGAAGCGAAGAAGGAAACTTTTCTTCTTCCTTATTTTCGCATTTTTATTTGGCAGTATAGGAGTTTATGTGTTAAATTCTTACTCTTCTCTTATGGGGATATATAGTGGTTTTACTCGTGAAAAATCAGATTTAAGAGACAAAGATGTAGAAATTACAAAAGAACCTTTTACAATTCTCATTATGGGTATAGAAGATTATGCGACAGACGGTCAAAATGGTCGTACAGACTCATTAATGTTTGCAACAGTCAATCCAAAAACGCAAAAGATTTCACTTATGAGTATTCCTCGTGATTCTCGAGTTAAAATTGTTGGCAAAAATAAGGAAGACAAAATTAACGCTGCCCATGCTTACGGCGGAGAAGAAATGGCAATCAAAACTGTCGAAGGCTTTCTAAAAGTTCCTGTAGACCATTATCTGAAAATTGATTTCCAAGGCTTTAAAGGTATCGTTGATGCTGTTGGCGGCGTTACCGTTGACGTACCCTTCGATTTCTGGGAGCGCTCTGACGTGGATTACTACAAAAAAATTCAATTTAAGCAAGGACAGCAAAACTTAAACGGTGAAGAAGCACTTGCTTACGTCCGTATGCGAAAGCAAGATCCAAATGGCGATTATGGTCGAGCTGCTAGACAAAGACAATTACTAGCCGCTGTTGCTCATAAACTAAACTCCACCTCTACTGTATTTAAAATTAAAGATTTAACAGCTGTCGTTGGAAAATATATAAAAACCGACATTCCTATTTCAGACGGACTCGCTCTTTACAATAAAATTTCTGGATTTGATCCTTCTACAATGCAAACGTTAAAGCTTGAGGGCGAAGACAAAAAAATAGGCGGTATTTATTACTTCCTTCCAGATCCAATCAGTGTAGAAACGGTGCGTAACGAAATTGAAAAAGAATTAGGAGAAAAAACAAAAAATCCAGCTACAAAAAACAACTCAAATCCTGATTCAAATTCAGGTTCTAACTCTAACGAACAAACAAAAAAAGAAACAAACCAAAATAAAACACCAACTGATCCGCCACCTTCTACAAATGCTCATGCAGAGTGGATTATGCGCAATCAGCCGTAACAAAAAGGCCCAATCTATCCGATTGGGCCCTTTTTATTTACTTATTAAAGTGTTGTAAAATTGCTTCTACAATGCGCTCTGATGCACGACCATCACCGTAAGGGTTAGATGCTTTCGCCATCTTATCATGAGCTTCTTTATCTGATAACAACTCATCAGCAAGGCCAAAGATTGTCTCTTCGTCTGTTCCTGCTAATTTCAGCGTACCTGCTTCAATACCTTCAGGGCGCTCTGTTGTATCACGAAGAACAAGAACTGGTACACCAAGTGATGGAGCTTCTTCTTGTACACCACCAGAATCCGTTAACATTAAGTATGAACGAGCTGCAACATTGTGGAAATCAATTACATCTAGCGGCTCAATTAAATGAATACGGTTATGTTCACCTAAAATTTCATTTGCTATTTCACGAACAACAGGGTTCATATGAACAGGGTACACAACTTGTACATCTTCATGCTTATCTACAAGACGCTTAATTGCACGGAACATATTACGCATCGGTTCACCTAAGTTTTCACGACGGTGAGCTGTCATAAGTACAAGACGATCATTTCCAAGTTTCTCTAGTACAGGATGACTATATGTTTCTTTTACAGTCGTTTGTAGCGCGTCAATCGCTGTATTTCCTGTAATGAAAATACGTGACTCATCTTTATTTTCCTTCTGTAAGTTCGTTGCTGATTTTGCTGTTGGTGAGAAATGAAGATCCGCCATTACACCTGTTAATTGACGATTCATCTCTTCTGGGTATGGAGAATACTTATCCCACGTACGAAGGCCCGCCTCAACATGACCTACTGGAATTTGATTATAAAAAGCAGCTAAGCTTGCAATAAATGTTGTTGTTGTATCACCATGTACAAGTACAATATCCGGCTTCGCTTCTTTCATTACTTTATCCAAACCTTCTAAACCACGCGTTGTAACATCAATTAAAGTTTGGCGGTCTTTCATGATATTTAAATCGAAATCTGGCGTAATTCCAAAGATACTTAATACTTGATCTAACATTTGGCGATGTTGTGCTGTTACAGTCACAATTGATTCAATTTTTTCTGGGTGTTTTTGCAACTCTAATACAAGAGGTGCCATTTTAATTGCTTCTGGACGTGTCCCGAAAATTGTCATTACTTTTAAACGTTCAGTCATGTGATTGCCTCTTTTCTTTCACTAATTACAGCTTCTATTATGACATATAAAAATATGCATGAGTACTTCCCTTTTTAACGCATAACAGAAACTTTTCTATTACAAATACTTTTTCTTCCCACCGAGTAATAATCTATCTTTTGTTTCTTAACATCTTCATCAGTATAACAATTTCTCCCATCAAATAAAATAGGCTCCCTCATAAGTTGTACGTACTTTTCTAACGGATATGTTTGAATATCTTTCCATTCTGTTACGATAAAAGCCGCACTCGCATCTCTAAGCGATTCATCTATACATCTACTATATTGTATAGCATCTCCAAATATATTTTTCACATATTGAATTGCTTTTGGGTCGTAAAGAACAATATCTGCACCTATATTAAGTAATGCTTCTATTATAATAAGAGATGATGCTTCTCTAATATCATCCGTATTCGGTTTAAAGGATGCGCCAAGAACTGCAATCCGCTTTTTATTCATATTCATAACTTTTTTGGCTTTTTCAATCAATAGCAGCTGTTGCTTATTATTTACTTCAATAACCGCTTTTAACAAACGAAAATCATGAGCAACATTTCCCGCAATTTGTACCAGTGCTTTCGTATCTTTCGGAAAACACGATCCTCCGTAGCCAATGCCTGCATTTAAAAAAGATGCGCCGATTCTCTTATCCATTCCCATCCCTTTGGCAACATCTAATACATTCGCGCCTACCTTCTCACATATATTTGAAATTTCATTAATGAAACTAATCTTTGTAGCTAAAAAGGCATTCGACGCGTATTTAATCATCTCCGCACTTTTAATATCTGTAACATACGTTTCTAAGCATAATTCACTATACAAACTCTCTACTCTTCTTGCTACTTCCTCACTATCCGCTCCAATTACAATACGATCTCCATGAAAGAAATCATAAATACCTGAACCTTCACGCAAAAACTCTGGATTCGATACGATATGTACTGTATGCCTCCCTTTTAACTTCTCCTCAATCCATCCCTTCATTACATCATTTGTACCTACTGGAACTGTACTTTTCGTAACAACAATAATATCGTTCGTCGCATATAATCCAATATCGTTACAAGCACTCTGAATATACGTTAAATCTGCCGTCCCATCTAATAAAGGTGGGGTTCCAACTGCAATAAATATAAACTCTACATCATCAAATGCCTCTTCTTTATTTGATGTAAAAGTTAAACCATTATTCTCATATGCATAATTTATTAATTCATGTAATCTGGCCTCATAAATAGGTAAATCCCCTTGTTTTATCCGTTCAATTTTTTCATTATCTATATCAAAACATATAACTGAATGCCCCAATTTTGCCAATCCTACTCCTGTAATCAACCCAACATATCCAGTACCTACTATCGTAATTTTCATTTCTTTTTCGCACAGGAATTTACAATAGAAAAGATATGAAAATTAGAATTCTCCCTGCGCTTCCCCCTCTCACATTAAAAATGAGAAAACCCTTTTTCTTTTTCATTATATGAATTACTTCTCTTATTTTTTTTAAAGTTTTTGTAAAATTAAATGCACTATAAAGTAAAACTTAATCAGTAAGAATGAGGCTGCCAGTTCACGTGTAATAAATTCCCACATTTTAACACGAGACTTACTCATTTCTACGTGCAACACTTATAATACTGAAATAAAAGTATTCACTATCGAAGAAAAAGAGAAAATGTCACATTCCGAAGTCCAGTACGATTAACCTTCTTATATGATTCAACATTCTATATACAATTGTCATATATTCTATTCGCTTCCATTAACCGTAAAAAGAAAAAAAGATTGAATTCTAATCTTTTTGTGATACCATATGTTATGAGCCTGTAAACAAACATCATAATTTTCAGATAAATATATTTTCAAAAAAAAATTACGTTAAACTATAAAGGGTGGGGTATTAATGGACTCACAAGTGATTTATGCCATTTTGGCATCTTTCATCACTGTACTTGTCGTTACTCCTTTAGTTATTAAATTAGCTTTTAAAATAGGAGCGACAGATAAACCAAACGCACGTAAAGTGCACCAAAAGATTATGCCACGTCTTGGCGGGTTAGCAATATTTATTGGTGTAGCTGTAGGATTTGTTGTCGGTGGCTTATATGAGCAAAGAATGTTATCGATAACGCTAGGTGCAATTATCATTGTAATCATCGGAATTTTAGATGATATGTACGAGTTATCTGCGAGAGTAAAATTCGGTGGACAACTGTTAGTTGCCATTATGATTGTAAAAAGTGGATTATTAGTGCAAGTATTATATATCCCATTCATTGGGGATACTGAACTTGGATGGCTTGCTTATCCAATTACAGTATTTTGGCTTGTAGGTATTACGAATGCAATCAACTTAATTGACGGCTTAGATGGATTATCTGCTGGGATTTCATCTATCGTACTTGCAACGCTAGCATATATGGCCTTCACTAGCCCATGGGGTACTGGAACAGCTATTATCTTGCCACTTGCATTAATTATATTAGCAAGTACAATTGGATTTTTATTCTACAACTTCCATCCAGCAAAAATTTTCATGGGAGATACAGGAGCACTATTTTTAGGATACTGTATTTCTGTTATATCGTTACTTGGATTATACAAAAGTGTAACGTTATTCAGTTTTATCGTTCCAATTATCATTTTAGGTGTACCTATATTTGATACGATATTTGCAATCATCCGTCGTATCGTAAATAAAAAACCTATTTCAGCACCAGATAAATCGCATTTACATCACCGCTTACTTGCAATGGGATTCTCTCATCGCAAAACGGTACTAATTATATACGCATTCGGTATTTTCTTTAGTGTAAATGCCATTATTTTCACTACTGCAACGTTATGGTTATCCATTATTCTTCTTTTCGCTTTGATTTTCTTCACAGAAATCATCGCTGAAATAATCGGGCTTGTACATGAACGCTACAAACCAATCATTTCCTTTTATAAAAAAGTGAAAAAACGCGAAGACTAATTGTAGTATAGCCTTTTCAATTATGAAATATTCAAATAGCATCCTCTTTCTTATAAGAGGATGCTATTTTTTATTCCCTATTTTATATTTCCAAAATATAGATTGTTTGAGAGTTTCTCTATTGGAGAAAGATATACATAATAAGAAAAGTATCAAGTTTTCTTTTTTACATCTTGATTGTCAAACTGAGGGTGAATGTTATGATCAAGCGAGTATTTCAATGTATTATTTTATTTTTAACGATTACTATGTACGTATCATCTAATACTGAAGCAACAACTGTTATTCCTGCTGAATATCATCCAAATACTGAAACAACTTCTCCTACACAAAAAATTGCGTACTTAACATTTGATGACGGGCCAAACAAATATACTACACAAATTTTAAACATCTTAAAAGAAAAGAACGGCAAAGCAACTTTCTTTGTTATTGGCGGAAAAGTGCCGCATTACACAAAAACGATGCAACGATTAATTAAAGAAGGACATTATATCGGGCTCCACAGTATGTCACATGATGTAAAACGCCTTTACACTGGTGACCCCTCCACTCTAATTGCAGAAATGGAGCAAACAAAAAGCATTGTCCAGCAAGTTACGAAATTAAATACACATCTCGTTCGCGTTCCATATGGTAGTATGCCTTACTTAAAAAAGAATTACCGTGACGCACTTGTATCGGCCCAGTATAAAATGTGGGATTGGACGATCGATACATACGATTGGAAAAGCTATGACAATCCTTCTGCCATACTCGAAAGAGTACGTAATCAAAGTGATGAACAAGTCGAAGTCATTTTAATGCATGATTCGAGTGTAACCGTACAAATACTGCCAAAAGTAATTGATTATTTACAGTCACAAGGATACAAACTTCTTCCCTATAATCCTTCTTCTCATCTCAAGGTGAATTTTTGGAAAGACACAAGATTGTAACAGCTTTAGTGCCTATGTGCTAAAGCTGTTTTATTTTTCTCTTCCCACCCTTCCCATTTTTGTGTAAAATTTTAAATAGTGATGAAGTTTCGAGGTGAATAGAAATGAAACGAATAGATCTCATTTTTAACGCAATACAAAAAGGCAATTATACAGAAGGTGTAACCGCATCAGAACTCGCTACATTTCTGCAACTAGATCGCGCCAATGTAAGTAGCGATTTAAACAAACTTGTAAAAGATAAACGTTTATTAAAAACAAATACGCGACCTGTTCGTTTTTACATAGAAACGAACACTTCGTTGGAAACGCATTCAAAAGAAGTAACTTCATTAGATACATTTGCAATTGAAAATACGAGCCTTAAAATTGCAATTGAAAAAGCGAAAGCTTCTATTCTCTATCCTCCAAACGGTATGCATACTTTACTACTGGGAGAAACAGGGGTTGGAAAGTCTATGTTTGCTTCTTTAATGCACGAATATGCAATTGAAGTTGAACAGCTTCCTAAAAATGCACCATTTATCGTCTTTAACTGTGCTGATTACGCAAATAATCCACAGCTACTACTCGGGCAATTATTTGGGATTAAAAAAGGAGCTTATACAGGAGCAAGTGATCAAAAAGGGTTAATTGAAAAAGCACATGAAGGAATTCTTTTCTTAGATGAAGTACATCGCCTGCCTCCAGAGGGACAAGAAATGCTTTTCACCTTTATTGACCGCGGAGTATACCGCCGCCTTGGAGAAACAGAGAACGAACGTAAAGCACAAGTATTAATCATTACTGCAACAACAGAAGAACCAAATTCATTTTTATTAAAAACATTTACAAGACGTATACCGATGACTGTTACGCTGCCACCACTTCGTGAGCGTACACATAAAGAGCGCTTTGCTTTACTACAGCTATTTTTCACAAATGAAGCAATTCGTCTGCGAAAAGACATTCACGTTAGCCCAAATGCAATGCGTGCTTTCGTCTTTTACAATTGTCCCAATAACATTGGTCAATTAAAAACAGATGTTCAAATTGCATGTGCGAAAGCCTATTCTGATTTGGTCACAAAGAAACGTGATTCTGTCTATGTTTCAAGTACAGATTTACCTTGGTATATGAAAGAAGGGTTGTTCATTGAAAGAAAGAGCCGTCACTTATACCAAATACCAAATGAAACATTTGTATTTACAGGTGAGGAAGGTTGGAGTAATCATAAAACAGAAGATGAAAAACGCTCTTCTATTTACGATTATATTGATTATAAATACGAAGAACTTCAAGCACGTGGTATTGAAGAGGAAGAATTAGAATTACTAATAGAAAATGATGTTCAAAGCTTTTTCGTACAATATTTTAACCAAATATCCAAAAAAACAAGCCATGAAAATGTTTTTAAAATTGTGGATCGTAATATCGTTTCCGTATGTGAAAAAATAGCAGAACTTGCTGAAAAACATTTATCTAAGACGTTTGATGAAAAAGTATTTCTCGCTTTAAGTTTACATGTACAGACAACTCTACAACGTTTACAAAGCGGAAAACAAATACATCACCCACAATTAAATCAAATTCGTACGAAATATAAAGAAGCTTTTTCCGTAGCTATGCAATGTATTCAACTACTGGAGGAAGAATTACAAATAACAATGCCTATTGATGAAGCTGGCTTTTTAACAATGTTCTTCGTTGTTGATCCAATTCCTGCCTCACAAACAGAAGTAAAAGTATTAATATTAGCACACGGTAATGGCATCGCAACTGAAATGGCAAACGTTGCAAACGAACTTCTCGGCATTGAGGAAGTAACCGGTATTGATATGCCGTTACACGAATCACCGAAAGATTTCTTAGAACGTGTGAAAGTGTATATGAAAACACTACAAAATGTAAATGGGCTTCTCTTACTCGTTGATATGGGGTCACTTGCTTATATCGGTGACATATTAGAAACGGAGTTCAAAATCCCTGTACGTGTTCTCTCGATGACGAGCACACCACACGCACTAGAAGCAGCTCGAAAAGCCCAGCTCGGTTATTCATTAGATGCGCTATATGAAACAGTAAAAAATTTAACACCGTTTTACTTAAACGTACAAGAAGAAAAGAAAAAACCTCTCTCTCCAATGAAATCTGTTATTTTAACAGCTTGTTTAACTGGTGAAGGAAGTGCTTTAGCTATTCAAAAAATGTTAGAGAACTATTTACGATTTGATAAAGACTTAATTGAAATTATTCCGATTAGTATCGTCCATGAAAAAGATTTGACGAAAATGATCGAGAACATAAAAAAAGAGCGTAACATCATTTGTATCGTCACGAATTTCGATGTGCAAGTGCCGTGCTTAACATATCATTTCCAAGACATCGTAAACTACACAGCGATTCAGCCGATTCAAGAATTAATTACGTATGAAGAAACATATGCAAAAATGGCGGATATTCTTGAACAACAAATGCAGCGTAACGATGGAGCATTACTTATCAAAACAATTCGTTACGCATTAAATACAATTCAAGAATTAATTTCCTTACAGCTAACTCCTGATAGCTTAATGGGTGTTATTCTGCATATGAGCTGTATGGTTGACCGTCTTCAAAAAGGAGAAAACCTTCTTCCTCACCCTGATAAAGAGAAAAGAAGACAAGATGAATACTGGATGTATATGAAAGTAAAAAAAGCATTGCAACCAATTGAAAATACATTTGAAATACAAATACCCGATGACGAAGTATTTTACGTTATGGACTTCTTTATTAAAAATCAGCCTGTTAAAAATTAATTGAGGTCGTTGTTAAAAATATCGACCGTAACGCAAGTTATATCAGCGATTATTGAAATATATCGGCGCAACGCGAGTTATATCAGCGATTTTCAAAATATATCGGCGTAACTCAGATTATATCAGCGATTTTCAAAATATATCGATTTACCGACAATAATCGCTAAAACTAGCACCTTATATAATGAGAAAAGGCTGTTCCAACATATGGACAGCCTTTTCCTCTACTTCTTTACTTTTCTAACTCGCCCTCTTATTTCTCCTCTTTTTTGTGATTTCGTATGGACATTAACATATACATTTGCTTGAATAATTTCTTGAAGTAAATGTACAAATGATTTCCCTTGTAAAGGTCCCTCAAAATCCTCTACATTCACTACACCAGTAATACTTCCCTCGTTCAAGCTAATCCCTTGCTCCAGTGGACCATACAAATATAAAACAACAGGACCAATTTGAGTAGACTTCCCTAAATGGATTTGACATGATGTAACCTTTTCTATATTTTTTAGTATTACTCTGTAATGCAATTTCGTTAAATCATCACTAAAAATAAACTCTGCTACCCCAAAAGCTTCTGTATTTACAGGAGGCACTTCCCTCTTACCTGTTAACCTGGCAAAGAAATGTGTTGTCATAAGGCATTCTCCTTATATAAATTTCCCAGCACTACTTCTACTACTTTATGGTTTAGACATAATCATTTATGACTTTTTCAATTTTAATTACAAAGAAAAGATTCACAAAATCTTTACATTAGAATCGTTCCTTTTGCTTTACCACTTCTTGTATAATGCACATAGAAAAACATTATAGGAGGTTATTTTGAAAAAAAACAAACACATCTTTCACACATTATTAGAGATTTTTCTCGTCTCATTTAAATTAGGACTTACTTCATTCGGCGGTCCTGTCGCTCATCTCGGCTATTTTCACCACGAATACGTGCAAAAAAGAAAATGGATGGATGAACGAAGCTATGGAGATTTAGTAGCGCTATGTCAATTCCTTCCTGGTCCTGCCAGCAGTCAAGTCGGTATGGGGGTTGGATTATTAAGAGGCGGACTATTAGGAGCTATTATTTCATGGATTGGATTCACTTTACCGTCTGTACTTGTTTTGGTTTTCTTCGCCTCATTCCTTAATCAGTTCGATCTTGGAAGTGCTGGCTGGATTCATGGACTCAAACTTGTAGCAGTAGCTATTGTCGCTCATGCCATATGGGGAATGGCCCGAAAGTTAACTCCAGATCGCAACCGTGCGACGATTGCGATTGTAACTGCCGCAATTGCCTTATTATGGTCAAGTAGTTGGACACAAGTCATCCTTATTATAATATGTGGCTTTATCGGCTGGTTTTTATATCGCAACCAACCAATTAGCCAATCTCAAAATATAAAAGTACCTATTTCAAAAAAGATAGCAGTTTCTTGTCTCGTCTTATTCTTTGGACTATTACTACTGCTACCAATATTAAGACCGTTTTCTTATTACATCGCTTTATTTGATAGTTTCTATCGCTCTGGCGCACTTGTATTTGGAGGAGGACACGTCGTGCTGCCCCTTCTTGAAGGTGAGTTCGTACAAAACGGAATGATGACGAAAGAACAGTTCCTAGCTGGATACGGATTAACACAAGCAGTACCAGGACCACTATTTACATTCGCCTCTTATATAGGAGCAGTGTTAAACGGGACGCTTGGGGCAATACTCGCAACAATTGCGATTTTCCTCCCTGCTTTCTTACTCGTTATTGGTGTTTTACCATTTTGGAACAGTGTGAGAAAAATATCATTCATACAAGGCGCACTACTTGGTGTTAACGCCGCAGTTGTTGGTATTTTAATTGCCGCTTTTTACGATCCCATTTGGACGAGTACAATTATAAATACTTCAGATTTCGTTTTCGCTTCGCTTCTTTTTTGCTTACTAGCTTTTTGGAAAACACCACCTTGGGTTATCGTTATACTGGGAGCCTTTGGCGGATATATTCTGTCCATTTTATAAATAAAAAACGACGGCATGATGTAGCCGTCGTTTTTTCTATTAAAACTTCACAAGCTCTATTCCTTCTGGCAACTCACTCTCTGTTAAAATACGCAATTCCTTCACACGATCCATTACGTAAGAAGAACGCTTCACAAGCTCTGGATCAATATAAGCTGGATGAACCATAATTTCTACCGTTTGTTCACCTTGTACTCTTTCTTTTAACTTCACAAAGTAATCTTCCGTCACACCATCCGCATAAAAGTCACTGTAAAACACATCAGAAAATGGATGCACCGCTCTATCTTCCTCACAACGACGAATCGGAACATTATATTTAGCCGCTAATCTCTCAAGAACATCATGTAAAATCGGTAAACCATGCACATGATGATGACTATCTAAATGAGTTGGTGTTAATCCGTAAGATAAAAACTTCTCAATTTGAGCAGTCCATTCTCTCTCAACTTCTTCTGGATTTATATTCCCTTCCCTTACAACACTTTGTTTATGAAACGACCCGTTTGCCCCTACGAGTGACGGTACATCCTTTAACAGTGGTTCTCCTGCCGTTAATACGAGATGTACGCCTACTCCGAGTAGGTTATACTCTTTCGCTAAGCGTACCGCATGCTCTGTTCCTGGCATATTCATCATCATCGTCGTTGAATTTACAAGTCCATTTATATGCCCATCAATAATGCCGTAATTTGTACCTTCTGTAAGACCGAAATCATCTGCATTTACAATTAACTTAATCATCATAATACCTCCTAATAGAATAAAAAAAGCGGGCTAAATAGCGCCGCTTTTACTTCTCTACCTTTTTAAAGAACTGCGGAAGATACTCTTTATGTGCTTCCAACATTTCATCTAAAATTTGTTTTGCAACTTTATCTGATGGTACAAGTGGATTGATTGTCATAGCAAGCAGCGCCTTATGATAATCCCCTGTAACAGCAGCTTCAATTGTTGTGCGCTCGAATGATTTAATTTGTTGTACTAAGCCGCGAACTGGTACTGGAAGATCTCCGACCGCAATTGGTTTTGGACCTTCTTTCGTAATAATACAGTTCACTTCAACAGCAGAATCATGTGGTAAGCTTGCAATTGTTCCGTTGTTTCGTGTATTAACAGGCTGGATATCACCTTTATTATTGTAAATAGACGTAATTAAGCTACATGCTGCATCACTATAATAAGCTCCGCCACGTTTTTCTAATTGTGGTGGTTTAATATCTAAGTTCGGGTCTTTATATAACTCAAATAAATCATTTTCTAATTGTTTTACTACTTCTGCACGTGTACCTTTTTCAACAGAAGCTTCTTTCTCTTCTTCTAACATTTCACGTGTTTTGTAGTAATAACGATGGTATGGACATGGAATCGCACGAAGTCCTCGAATAAAGTCTGGCTCCCAGTTAAGCGCTGCGATATTTTCCATCGTAATTTGCTTTTCTGGATCTGTTACAAGCTCTAACACACGGTCCATTACACTTACACCATCTAAGTATACATCTAATCCGTATACCATATGATTTAAACCTGCGAAATCAACGTGAACACGACTCGCATCTACTTCAAGTAATCTTGCAAGACCCATGCGAATTCCGATTGGAACGTTACATAGACCAACTACTCTTTGAATATTTGTATAACGAAGGACAGCCTCTGTTACCATACCAGCTGGATTTGCAAAGTTAATTAACCATGCATTCGGACAAAGCTCCTCCATATCCTTACAAATATCTAAAATAACAGGAATCGTTCTCAACGCTTTGAATAAACCACCAGGACCATTCGTTTCCTGACCGATTACATCATATTTTAATGGGATTGCTTCATCTTTTGCACGTGCTTCTAATAAACCAACGCGAAGTTGTGTTGTTACGAAGTCAGCATCTTTTAATGCCTCACGGCGATCAAGTGTTAAATGTACCTCGATTGGTAAGCCTGATTTTTTCACCATACGTTTCGCTAAGTTACCAACGATTTCTAACTTCTCTTTTCCTGCCTCAATATCTACTAACCAAATTTCACGAACAGGAAGCTCATCATAACGCTTAATAAATCCTTCAATTAACTCTGGTGTATAACTAGATCCACCGCCGATTGTAGCAATTTTAATTCCAGTCATGCTTTATTCCCCTTTCGCTTCAAGCTTTTTATAAAGATCGATAAACTCTGCTGCTAATTCTTTCACTGTAATCGCATTCATTAAATGATCTTGTGCGTGAATTAAAAGAACACTAACCTCTGTTTTTTCTCCTCTTGCTTCTGATTGTATGAGCTCTGTTTGGAAATGATGCGCTTCATTAATCGCTTCTTTTGCCTTTACCATCGCTTCATCTGCTTCTGCCATTTTCCCCTGTTTGGCAAATTGAAGTGCCTCCATCGCAAAGCTTCGTGCGTTACCACTATTTAAAATCAATTGGAATGGAATTTGTTCTGCTGTAGTCATCATAATTACCGCCCTCTCTATAAAGTTCAACCGATTTAAATACCCCTTCAGTTTGAACATTTCTATTACATTATTATTTTATGAATGATAGTTTGGTGTTCTTGTAGATGAGTTTCATCTACAAGAACATGATATAAAGGTAATTGTCCTCACAGATCATGTTATCTGTGAGAACAATTATTATGTTACATAGGTACAGAGTTGTTATTTCCTTGTGCTGCTGCTTTTTCAGTACGAACAACAGAACGATCGCACAATACAACGAATGGATAGTAGATTACCATCGCAATTACAAAGTTGAATAACTGTAGAATTGCACCTGAAAGATGTCCACCTGTTACAAGATAACCACTAATAATTGGTGGTGTTGCCCATGGAATCATCACAACTGTTTTTGGTACCCAGCCAATCGATATAGCTGTATAAGAAGTAATTACTAATACAATTGGTGTTAGGATAAACGGTAAGAATAAAATTGGATTTAAAATAATTGGTGTACCAAAGATTACTGGTTCGTTAATGTTGAACGCACCTGGACCAATTGATAAACGAGATACACCGCGTAATTGTGCACTTTTTGCTACAAGTAATACCACTACTAAGAACGCTAATGTCGCACCAGAACCACCAAGATATACGAAAGTATCAAAGAACGGTTTTGTAACAATGTTTGGAACATCAAATGCAGATGTGCCACCTTTGAATAACTGCATATTTTTCTCTAATGCTGGTAAGTATAACGGCTCAATAATACCACCAACGATATTTGGACCATGTAAACCGAAGAACCAAAGAAGATGAACAAGGAGTACAATAACAATTGCACTTGGTAATGTCCCTGCTAAACTTTGCAGTGGCGATTGAATCGTATTAAAGATAAATTCATGAACACTTGTACCGGCTAATTTCACTGCTAATTGAATACCTGCAACTACTGTTAAAATAACAAATGCTGGAACTATAGCTGCGAAAGATCTTAAAACTGCTGGTGGTACTCCATCAGGCATTTTAAAAGTAATGTTTCTTTGTACGAAGAAACGGAATACCTCAGTAACAAGGAGTGCTACAATAATTGCTACGAATAACCCTTGTGCACCTGTCCAAGCTAAGTTCAATCCGCCTTCTTTCGGTGTTGTTGGCGTAAGAATAATTAACGCACCAAATGAAATAATACCTGCTGACAAACCATCAACGCCGTAAGATTTTGCTAAGTTATAACTTGTTGTAAATGCTATGATTAGTGCTAGAATCGCGAAAGAACCAGTCCACATTCCACCGCCAACTTGTTTCCACGTTTCACCAAACAAACCTTTCATGAAATCTTGGAAAGCCTCAGACGGAAAACCATTAATTAGTGATGCCAGTGCACCAACTAAAATAAGTGGCATAACTGCAATAAATCCGTCACGGATCGCAGCTAAATGACGTTGCGACCCGATTTTACCAGCGACAGGAACAATATATTTCTCCATAAATGCAATAAACTTTTGCATTTCGCTTCCCCCCTAATTATTTTTTAAGTGTTAATGCATGATCTAAAACTGCTTCTCCATTCATCATGCCGTAGTGCATTGGATTGATAACGTCGATTCCAACGTTTTTCTCATCAGCAAGCGTTTTCATTGAAGAAAGCATGTAACGAACTTGTGGTCCTAATAATAATACATCTGCTTGATCGATATTTGTTTTTACTGCGTCCCCAGATACAGCCCAAATCTTTCCTTCTAGACCGCGAGCTTTTGCAGCCGCTTCCATTTTTGTAACTAGTAAACTTGTAGACATCCCTGCTGAGCAACATAATAAAATATTCATTTGAAAATCCCCCTTGTGTAGTATAAAAAATTTATGTTTTATTTATTTTTCTTTACGCTATTTATTAATGCAATTAGCGTGCCAACTTTTTAAAAGCACTAAAATCAGTGCTTTTTCGACTGTTTTCTTTGTGTGTTAACGCTTTCAATTAGTGTGTCGTTCAAAAAACACACAGTGTGTTATAAAACAACACGCTTTTAACACATAACTGTATGAAAATAGATTAGTGTTTAGTTGTCTAGTTGTATTTAAAACAAAAAAACACTAAAAAAATTTTTTTAGCGTGAAAATCTATTAAAAAAACTCTTCTATCTATTGTCCAAGCAAACTCTACTAAATTACATAGAATAGAATAAAATAACAAAATTCGAAAGGGGATTCCTATGCCGAAACATAGAAAACAAAGCAAAATAAAGATTTATAGAATAACAAGCTATAAAAAAGACAAGCGCTCTGAATTAGACTCTAACAAATTTGAACTAGAACAGCAGGAGGTAGAAAATAAGCAGGACAAGCAGGGCAAACAAGATAATCAAGTACAATCCGAAAATGTAGTCATAGTACCCACAGATTCACACAACTTAGATATATGGGATGAAATTTCTCTAAAGCAAATACAAGCTGGTGAACATACAAATTTATTTGCGGAACAAAGTAATTATCAAAATATTAATTTGTTACAAGTTAGCGATATCCGTTTATATTTGGACAAGCAACTACAATTCAGTTCCGTCGATGAGCAAATTTATCATGAAGCACTTGTACATCCAATTATGTCAAAAGTAATTGATCCAAAACGTGTTCTCATATTAGGCGGTGGCGATGGCCTTGCCCTGCGAGAAGTTTTAAAATATGAAACTGTACTACATGTAGACCTTGTCGACTTAGATGGATCGATGATTGATATGGCTCGTAATGTTCCTGAATTGGTTTCTTTAAACAAAAGTGCATTTTTTGATAATCGTGTAAATACACACGTATGTGATGCAAAAGAATTTTTAAGCTCTCCTTCCTCTTTATACGATGTAATCATTATTGATTTTCCAGATCCAGCGACAGAGTTGTTAAGTACTTTATATACAAGCGAACTTTTTGCTCGTATAGCTACATTTTTAACAGAAGACGGAGCATTCGTCTGCCAATCTAATTCACCTGCTGATGCACCACTAGTATATTGGAGTATCGGTAACACAATTGAACATGCGGGATTAACTGTGAAAAGTTATCATACAATCGTTCCTTCTTTCGGAACTGACTGGGGATTTCATATTGCTGCTAATTCTGCACATGTACTCGATCAAATTGAACAATTATATGTAGTACCAACTCCTCGAACATTGCCTTCTCTTCTTTTTCCTTTATTTCAATTTAAAGAAGAACATCTAGAACAACGTAACCTCGCTCTTTTAAATTCAGAATCAAATCTTATCTTACACCAATGTTACAAAAAGGAAATGGAGTTTTGACGATATCACAGGAAGGAGTGCTACCTTATGGAATATTCTACTTTCGGTAAGCATATAATAGTAGATTTGTGGGGAGTGGATTTTTCCCTATTAGATGATATGTACTTTTTAGAACATCATTTAGTTAACGCTGCTGACCAATCTGGTGCCCACGTTTTAAACGTAAGTACAAAAGAATTTGATCCGCATGGTGTTACTATTTTAGTTTTACTATCAGAAAGCCACCTTTCTATTCACACTTATCCAGAAAAAAACTTTGCAGCTATCGACTGTTATACTTGCGGTACGACCGTTGAACCGCAAATAGCGATTGATTATATCGTAAGTATATTAAAACCAAATGAGATGCATATAAAAAAACTAATTCGTGGTATAGGAGAGATTGTAAATACTGATTAAATATCACTCTTACTCATTTGTAAAAAGGAGGAGTGTAAATACCATCAGTGGAACGAACATTCCACTGATGGTACAGACACATACATAAAGTGAAACTTTAATTAGTGGGGGTTTTGTTCATCTCCCACTAATTATTAGTTGAACCAATCGGGCCTTTACGGACAGTTAAGCTCCCTCCTAACTTCCTTGCTCCATCCACATTTTGAGGTGGGAGTTTTACTGCCCGTTAATGCGGGATAAAAAACCTTGCATAAGCAAGGTTCATTCATCCACCGACATCTTCCTATATAACTCTACAAACTCACTCGCTAATTCTTTCACCGTAATTGCATTCATTAAATGATCTTGTGCGTGTACCATTAAAAGAGTAACTTCGGTCTTTTCGCCACCAGCTTCTTTCTGGATAAGCTCCGTTTGTACACGGTGCGCCTCTTTTAATTCCTCTAGTGCTTCTTGTAATTTAGCTTCAGCTTCTGTAAACTCCCCACGCTTCGCACAATCAATTGCTTCCATTGAACAACTTCTCGCGTTTCCCCCATGCAAGATTAAATGAAAAGCTTTCGTCTCTATCGTATCCATTGTAGTTCTTTACTCCCCCTTTTCTTCCGCCAGTTTTTGTTTATCCCATATTTTTAAGAACGGTAAATAAATGAAGAATGCTAGCGCAAAGTTAACAAGTTGCAAAATAACACCTGAAATTTTCCCGCCCGATCCTAAATATCCACTAAAAAGAATAGGTGTCGTCCAAGGTACAGCGGCCCCACTCGGACGTGCGACCCATCCCCATTCCATTGCAAAGTAAGAAACAATTGTTAACACAACTGGAACTAATATGAATGGAATTAGTAAAAGTGGGTTCATTACAATCGGCATACCAAAAGTTACCATCTCATTAATATTAAATATACCAGGTGCAATTGACAATCTCCCTAAACTTTTTAATTGTTGACTTCGTGCAAATAGTAACATTCCGACAACTAGAGCAAGCGTTGCACCAGAACCGCCCATATAAATCCATAAATCAAAAAACTGTGCCGTAATCGTATTTGGTACATCTTGCCCAGCTTGAAAAGCAACTCGGTTTTGATCCATTAACGATAACCAAACGGGGCTCATTACACCACCAACAATAGTAGCACCATGAATTCCACACGACCAAAGAACATGAACGAGAATAACTGCTATTATTGCGCCCCAAAGACTAGCACCAAGTACACTAAGTGGTTCCTGTAAAATTTGTCCTACAATATTATGGATACTGCCAAAAGAAGTATTTTCTATAATTAAGCGTAAAATCCAAATGACTGTTACAACAATAAATCCTGGAACAAGTGCCGCAAATGAACGCGTGACAGCTGGTGGAACTGTCTCTGGCATTTTTATAATTATCTTTTTTTGTACAATAAACCGATAAAGTTCAGTAGATATAAGTGCAATAATCATTGCTACAAATAACCCTTGGCTTCCCATTAATGCAGCTGGGATAGCGCCTTCTACAAGTACACTTTCTTTTGTACTTGGTATAATATATGCAACTTGGAATGGAGTCGCAAGTAAAAACGTTACAAGCGACAATGCCCCGGATGCTAAAGCATCCACTTTATAATACTCTCCAAGCCTGTAAGCGATTCCAAAAACAGCTATTAAAGCCATTATATTAAAAGTTGCACTAACTGGATACCCTAAAGCTCTCTGCCAATTCTCACCAAACAAACCTGCCATAAACTCGTTATATCCAGGTATCGGCAGTGCACTAATAATGAGGAAAAACGATCCAATAATTAAGAAAGGCATCGTTAAAATAATTCCATCTCGAATTGCTTGTAAATGCCTCTGCTCTGCAACCTTCCCTGCTATCGGCATCACATACTTCTCTAAAAACCGTATCATCTATCCCACTCTCCTCATGGTTTCATTGACAAAGCTGCTTGCAAGATAGCTTCTCCATTACAAAGTCCGTAATGAACGGATTGAATGACATCAACAGGTATCCCTTTATCCTTACATAATTCTTTCATTTTCGGTAATAAATAACGTACTTGCGGTCCAAGTAAAAGGACATCAGCTTTATCAATATGACTATTCACTTCAGAACCTGATACTGCCCAGATTGTTACTTCTATCCCTCTTGCCTCTGCTGCTTTCTCCATCTTTGTAACAATCAAACTGGAAGACATTCCCGCTGCACAGCAAAGTAAAATATTCATCCCGCTTCCCTCCCCTTTTTTCTCTACCTAAATTATGGTGCACTCCTTGCCACCACTAGGTTACAAATATATATGTCTAGATTTCCTGCTGTATGCCGAGCTTAAAAACAAAAATTTCTTGGTTTTCGCGCTATTCCATTTATCCGTATTCTCCTAGTAAAGAGGACTCTAACTCGCTATAATGATTCAGTATGAATTTTTTTAATTGATAGGAGGATATATTTATGAAGGCATATCGCTTTCCACTTATTTTATTATCTTCTATCCTAATTGGTGGTTTCATTGGTTATTTCATGGGTGCCGATGCAGTTGCTTTAAAGCCGCTTGGTGATATTTTCTTAAACTTAATGTTTACGATTGTTGTGCCGCTAGTGTTCTTTAGCATCGCATCGTCTATTGCTAATATGGATGGATTAAAACGTTTCGGTAAAATTATGTCTAGTATGGCTGGGACTTTCTTATTTACAAGTATTTTAGCTGCTATTTTTATGATTATTGTCGTGAAAGTATTCCCGCCAGCACAAGGTGTTGTACTAGAACTAACACAACCTGACAAAGCCGGCAAAGCTGTTAGTGTTGCAGATCAAATCGTCGGTATTTTAACAGTATCTGACTTCTCGAAGTTACTATCTCGTGAAAATATGTTAGCTCTTATTTTCTTCTCTATCTTAATGGGCATTGCAACTTCAGCAGTTGGCGAAAAAGGAAAGCCATTCGCTACATTCCTACAAGCTGGTGCAGAGATTTCAATGAAGGTTGTATCCTTCATTATGTACTACGCTCCAATCGGACTTGCTGCTTACTTCGCAGCATTAGTTGGCGAATTCGGACCACAACTTCTTGGAACTTACTTCCGAGCAGCAATGGTATACTATCCAGCTTCTCTTATCTACTTCTTTGTATTCTTCACGTTCTATGCATACCTTGCAGGTCGCAAACAAGGTGTACAAGTATTTTGGAAGAACATGGTCTCTCCTACAGTTACATCACTTGCAACTTGTAGTAGTGCCGCAAGTATTCCAGCGAACTTAGAAGCAACGAAGAAAATGGGTATTTCTTCAGACGTTCGTGAAACAGTTGTCCTTCTTGGTTCTACACTTCATAAAGACGGCTCTGTTTTAGGTGGCGTATTAAAAATTGCTTTCTTATTCGGTATTTTCAACATGGAATTCGAAGGACCGAAAACATTAGCAATCGCACTTGTTGTTTCTCTATTAGTAGGAACAGTAATGGGTGCTATTCCAGGCGGCGGTATGATCGGTGAAATGTTAATCGTATCTCTATACGGTTTCCCGCCAGAAGCACTGCCAATTATCGCAGCAATTAGTACAATCATTGATCCACCTGCAACGATGTTAAACGTAACAGCAGATAACGCATGTGCAGTAATGACAGCTCGCCTTGTAGAAGGTAAGAATTGGATCAAAAACAAATTTGCTTAATAGAAAGAAAGAGGATGCTCTAAACGAGCACCCTCTTTTTGTCGTTATTTGTTGATAAGTTGATATTTCCTCTCGCCACAAATTTGTTAAAATCTTCACAAATATTCCACATCCATTATCCATTCTCCGTACTATAATCATGTATGGAAAAGGAGATGGAAACGATGACACAAAGCGCACCTGAATTTAAAGTTTTGCAAAGCATTGCATTTCTCGCTGTCGTTTTGCAAAGTTCTTTATTATATACAATGAATCAAGGAAATGTCTTACTTGAGCAATCCCTCATTATGGGCATGCTATTTAATCTTGCAAAATTCTCAGCACCAGCATTCATATTTATCGTTGGATTTCACTTAATTCGTCACTATACGAAGCAATTAGTATATAAAGAATATATTTCTGAAAAAGCGACACACTTACTCATTCCTTATTTCTTTTGGTCTATTCTTTACTTATTAACAACAAATGATCTTATTACATTACAAAGTGGAATAAAAAGTTTATTACTCGGAACAGCCGCGCCCCATCTTTGGTACGTTATTATGATGTTCCAAATTCACTTATTGTTCCCTTTACTATGCACACTTTTTTATTGGTTTCAAAAACGAACAGAAAATAAAAAAGACATATATAAATATATGACCTTTTTCGCTTGCCTATATTTTCTATTAATGTGGTTCTCTTCTCACTATATTTTTAATGGAGAAAAATTAACAAGTTCAACAATTTTACATTATACAGATCGATCATTTCTATTCTACTCATTCTATTTCGTTATGGGCGGCATTGCCGCTGTAGCACTAAAAACTTGGCGGCTATTCGTCATGAAACATATCCCGCTTATAACAATATTATTTTTCATCTTATTTTTATTCATCAATTATGAGTTGTTTAGTTTTTACGGAGCAAACTCTATTCATTTAACTGTTTCTACCTATTTAAAGCCATCTATGTTTTTATATATCGTATGCGAAATTATCATACTGTATGTGTTATCTATTATGATAGTACAGCGTCGTGGTTTCTTATATAAAACGTTACGTTTCATTGGAAATTACACGTATGGTGCTTATTTAGCTCATTTATTCTTCTTGCAACTATGCACAAAACTTCTTTCCTTATTCACGCTGCAAGAAAATACTATATTATATACCCTATTACTATTTGTGTTAACGGCCATTATCTCTATTTCAACAATGGTCATTTGTAGCACAATACCATTTCATACTTGGATTACAGGACCTTCTCCTACAACAAAGATGAAATGGACGAAGGTTGTATTCCGAAAAAATCATAAAAAACTATTCAAGCCATATATTTGATATAATGATACGCATATAAAAAGAAAGCGAGAGACACCTATGATTAATCAAGTTGGACAAATTATGCTATATGTAAATAACCAAGACGAAACAGTACAATTTTGGACAGAAAAAGTAGGGTTCCAAATCATTGCGGAAGAAAATAACGGAAATGGCTTCCGCTGGATTGAAATTGCACCGGCGAAAGAAGCAGGAACAAGCATCGTCCTTCACGATAAAACGTTAATCGCGAAGATGCAACCTGAACTAAACCTAAATACACCTTCACTTATGTTCTTCTCAAATGACTTAGACCGTCTATATAAAGATCTTTCTGAGAAAAATGTCACAGTTGGACAGGTTGTAGATTTACCTACTGGTAGAGCATTCAACTTTGCTGATAATGAAAATAATTACTTTGCAGTAATGGAACGTAAATAAAAAAGAAGCTATCCGAAAAAATCGGATAGCTTCTTTCATTTTAAGAAACTTGTTCTACATTCGTTTCTCTATGCTGTATATGGCTCGTGATCCAAGCAATTCCACCGGCAACAACGAGATAACATAACAATATTAAAATTTGCATTTGTAATTGCGACCAATCTCCTAAAGAGATAACATCTTGTAATCCTCTAAGAGAATGAGACATTGGGAGAAATTGTCCAATTTTACTAAGAACAGCTATATTTAATTCTCCTGGGAAAGTACCTCCGCTCGTCGCTAATTGCAGGACAAGAAGGGTTACCGCTAAGAACTTTCCAACAAGACCAAATACTGTTACTAGCATAAGAATAAATGTCATGAACGTAAAGGAAATAACAATACTTGATAAAACAAAGAGTGGCACACTTGCGACTTCTAATTTCATAACACCTAGCACAACTACATCTACGAGTAGCGCTTGAATAAGTCCAATTAAATATACCAATCCTAGTTTATTAATAAAATGTACCGTTCCACTTACCTTCATATTTTGTCTGCGGCCAAGAGGTAAAATATTCGATGCCATAATTCCGCCAACATAAAATGCAAGCGATAAGAAATATGGCGCAATGCCTGAACCGTAGTTAGGAACGTCAGAAACTGTTGACTTCACTAACTGAACTGGCTCTGAGAACATCGTATTACGTGCATCATCATTACGAACATCCGCTATCTTCTCTGCGCCCTCTCCCAATTTCGTAGAAAGTTCTTTCGCACCATCATCAAGTTTAACAAGTCCATTTGTTAATTTACCAGCACCGTTATTCAGCTCCGTTCCACCACTCGCAAGTTGATTTACACCTTCTTGTAATGATGTAAATCCAGCTCCCCATTTCGTAAATCCACTAGCTAAATTTGTAGCACCATCTGCTATTTTTTTCGTTCCAGCAGTAGCTTCATTTAACTTAACTCCGAATGTATTCATGCCTTCTTCAATCTTATGTTGACCGTCAGTAAGCTTCTTCGCACCTTGTGTCAATTGTTGTTGGCTATTATTTAAAGTATTTGTTGCTTTAGCTAGTCCATCAGACGTAGCAACAATTTTTTGAAAAGCGGGATCTTGCTGCACTTCTGGATGATTTTTCACGTACTCTTCTAATTGTTGTTTTATACTATTAGCTGCACCATCCGCTTTTACTTGGCCTTCAGCAAGCTTCTCACTTCCGCTCACCCATTCATTTGTACCAGCACTTAATTCACTAACCCCTGATTGTAACGTTTTTTCACCTTGTGCTAATAACTCCATACCGCTATGAAGTGAAGTTGCTCCTTGACTTAGCTCATTCGCTCCGTCAGTTAAGGCTGATTTGCTAGAAGCAAGTTTTTTACTTCCCTCTTTCACTTTTGATGTCCCGTCACTTAAACGATGAATACCATCTGCAAGCTGATTTGCCCCATTTCTTGCATCTGTCGTTCCTTCATGTAACTTCCCAGCACCATTACTTGCATCACTCAATCCTTGTGCCAAATCTTGAAACTTTGAAAACACACCTTCTGTATAAGATTTCGTAATACTGTTTGAGATTTTTGTTTTCATATTTTCAACAGCTGTCGTTCCAATTTGCGCTGCTACAAAGTTTTTACCCGGATTTACTTTGTACTGCAATTGTGCTGGTTCTGGTTTCTCATCCATAAGTGTACTTACCTTTTTAGAGAAATCAGCTGGAATCGTAACAACCATATAGTATTTATCTTCTTTTAGCCCTTCATCAGCATTTTTTTCTGATACGAAATGAAAAGCCAGTTCTTTATTCTCCTTTAAATTTTTTACAAAATCGTCTCCTGCATGAATTGTTTTCTCATCCATCGCAGCACCTTTATCTAAATTCACAACCGCAACAGGTAATTTATCTAATTTTCCGTACGGATCCCAATATCCGGCTAAAAAGAATCCTGAATAAATTAACGGAACGATTAATAAAAAAATTAAAGCGATACGTCCATGCTTATGGTGCCACATCGCTTTCCAATCTTTAAATACAAGTTGAATTCCCTTCATGAAACATACTCCTTCTCCGAATTTAACACCATTAGAATGGTTTAACAGATTTACTATACACGTCACTTTCCATACTGTATAATACATCTTTAATTATTAATTCATTCCTTTTGGTCTATAGAAAGGAGACTCGAAATGGAACTGCTCCAGTTAAAATACTTTCAGACAGTGGCACGACTAGAACATATGACAAAGGCAGCTGAAGAATTGCATATCGCACAACCTTCACTCAGCAAAACAATAGCTAGACTCGAAAAGGATTTAGGCGTCCCTTTATTTGATCGCCAAGGTCG
Organism: Bacillus cereus group sp. Bce019; assembly: GCF_051781745.1. Taxonomy (NCBI): domain Bacteria; kingdom Bacillati; phylum Bacillota; class Bacilli; order Caryophanales; family Bacillaceae; genus Bacillus; species Bacillus cereus group sp. Bce019. The sequence goes on along the minus strand of NZ_JBPWJX010000018.1, from coordinate 48,636 downwards.
ACAGATTACTTTAAATTCTTTCGGAAAAGTATTTTTGAAACGAGTAGAGCGTATTTTTCATGAATTAAGCGAAGGGGAACGAGAAATTAAAGATTTAGCCGAATTACAACAAAGCTCTATTACACTAGCCGTTTCTATTCCGAGAATATTGCCAGAACTACTTGGCTCTTTTTTACTAGAACATCCTAACGTTCGGTTCCAACAATTTCTGGCATCCACTCCTTCTATGAAACGACAACTAGATAATATAGAAATTGACTTTTGTATCTCCTCTGTGCCAATTGAAGGAGAAGAAATTGTTTGGGAACCACTTATTACAGAAGAAATTTTCTTAGTCGTCCCTTCAGGCCATCGTTTATCAGGCCGAGAAAATATCCACCTCCATGAAGTAAAGGACGAACCGTTCATTAGTATGAACACTGGTTATGGATTTCGGCACTTAACGGATGAATTTTGTAAAGAAGCTGGTTTCACTCCACATATTGCTTTTGAAGTCGATGAACCGACCGTGATTAGCGACCTCATTAAGCAAGGTCTCGGCATCGCTTTTGTTCCAAGTTTAACTTTATTAAAAAACTCTACTTTAGCATCGAGCAAGTTGCGTATTATTGAACCCACTTGTCAGCGAACTATCGGATTAAGTTGGTCAAAAAAACGCTACTTATCAAAAACAGCTCAGCAATTCCGTGAATTCGTGATTGACTACTTCTCTAATATTAGAACGTAAAATTATATGAACAAATAAAAGGTGCCACCTTCATATGGTGGCATCTTTTATTGTTCACTCTTTTTTAATTCCATTTCAGCTAAAAGCGGCAATACGTTATCAAAAATATGCGTATTATTATTTTCACCTGTTACATATCCACCGTAATATCTACTAAATACGTTGTCATTTCGGAATGTGGCCATATGATCATACAATTCCTTCGCAAACTTTGTATCACCTGTTTGTAGTACGTACAAAATCGTTAGTCCGTACGCGGCCGGCGATTCATAATTCACAGTTTGTTTTCCCGTTTCTAAATTGTAACGACCGTATAGCTTTCCATCCTCCTGGAACTTCTTCTTTATAAATTCCAAATAAGCAGCTGATGAAAGACCACCTAAACTTCGATGATATGCAACGTATGATTGGTCAATAAGATTCACTTCTTTATCGTACGTAAATGTACCATCTTCTTTATACTCTTTTGGGAATGCCCAGCCATGCCTTGGATAATCTGCTAAAAATTGAACGACTTCCTGATATTGCTGAGCAGAAACTTTGCCGTACTTCTTCATATAGGAGAATGCACGCGGATTTATGTATGATGTTGTTACAAAATTATTTTGTTTCCCTGCATCTGCATCATAATAATCAACATAATAATTATCTTTTTTATTATAATGAAGTACAGCATCACTTAATTGATCGGCAAGGTTTTTATAACGCTCTTCCTTATACATTTCATAAGCACGATATAATTGTTCTATAATACGAAGATCATCTATAAGTGCATTTGTAGCTGACTGCCTCTCTCCCTTTTCAGAGAGTTTCCATAAAACGATATGATTCTTATATATGAAATTATCTTGAATAACCTTTACTTGCTCATCAAATAACGCCTGATCATCTTTATCAAGTGTATACTGTAACCATAATCCCGCCGATTCTGATAAAGCTTCACGTCCCTTAGCTTCACCCGTACCTGCCTTAGTATCTACTAAACGATACGTGGCAAGTGTTCCATTGTCATTCACCATATGTCTTAAAATAAAATTTTCTGTACGGTTTCCTTGTAAAGCTGACCAAAATACAATTCCACCTAAAGCGATTAAGAAGATAACTCCAATCCCTATATATAAACGTTTCCGCAATCTTTTCACCTCCCTAGTAAGGCTAACCTTAATTTTATCAGAACATACATAAATTTAAAAAAGACAATCTATTAGATTGTCTCCCGCATTTCTATCCCCCGCAAACCTCTTTAGAAGGTTTATATAGCGATTGTACAAGTCGATCATATTCACGACGTGTAATTTCTTTATTATATAGCTTCAATAATAAATCTCTATGCTCTTTTGAAAATGCCATCTTTTTAATGACTTCAGGATACATAAAACACCCTCTCCATTTCACATAAACTTCTTGATTCCGAAAAACAGAACTTATGTTCGCATAAAAGATTATAAAAGATTCCTGAGCAAAAAACAAACAAAACATGACCAACTATTTATTTCTTTCTATTCAAAATATTACAACATTATATTATCATATTCACTTTTTAAATACATATATATTTTTGGTAGTTTTTTTGAATAAATCTTCCAATTCAATCAGAAAATAATGGCAAAAAAGAAGAGGAGTTTACATATGGATACGGTAACATTAGCAAGAGCATTTTTTGGTTCTTCATTAGCATTCCACATTATCTTTGCAACACTTGGTGTCGGTCTTTCATTGATGATTTTTATAAGCGAAATACTCTATCACTGGAAGAAAGACTCCGACTATGCCATTATGGCGAAAAGATGGACAAAGGCGTTTGCTATTCTTCTCGGTGTAGCAATTCCAACTGGAACAATTGTTGGTGTGCAAATCTCACTTCTTTGGCCTGGTTTCGCCAAAATTGTTGGGCAAGTTATTTCTGTTCCCTTCCAAATTGAGATTTTCGCCTTCTTTTTGGAGGCTTTATTCATGTCGATTTACGTATATGCAGCTGATAAACTTCCTCCATTTATGAGATTAATCTCGCTATTTTTCGTCATGCTTGGTGCCACGGCATCCGCCGTGCTCATTACATCAGCAAATACATGGATGAATACACCAGCAGGCTTTTCAATGAATCCAGATGGATCTGTTTTTAACGTTGATCCGTGGAAAGCTTTCTTTAATCCAAGTTTTGGCACAAGTGCATTCCATGTTGTTATTACGGCTTATGCAACTGGTGCGGCTGTCATTGCTTCTATCGCTGGATTTAAATTATTGAAGAAAAATTTAAGTACACGTGAAATTGCTTATCATAAAAAAGGGCTACTATTAGGGCTTGTCGTTACATTTATTACAGGCGCTACGATGTGGCTTTCAGGACATGAATCAGCGATTGCCTTACATAAACACTCACCTGAAAAACTTGCATCTGCTGAAGCTTTATTTGAAACGACATCACACGCACCGCTATCCATTGGCGGAGTTGTGGATCCCAATACACTTGAACTAAACTATGCACTTGAAATTCCCAACATGCTTAGCTTATTAGTGGGACTAGACCCTAGCACTGTCGTAAAAGGTCTAAAGGAATTTCCACAAGAAACATGGCCACCATTTTATACGCATACACTATTCAACTTAATGGTCGGCACTGCTGCGTTTACCTTTGCAGTTGCAGCAATTGCGCTCTTATATTGGTACTTCGTTTACCGAAAAAAGGGAACAGAACTACCGAAGTGGCTACTTTGGGGGGCTGCCGCATGCGGACCAATTATGATGCTCGGTATTGAATTCGGATGGATTTTCAGTTGTAGCGGTCGTCAGCCATGGACAATTTATGGTATGCAACGTACCGTCGATGCATCTACACGCGCCGATTTCGTCGGTCCTTTATTTATTTTGTTCATCATTTTATATATTGGACTCGCTATTTTAACAGTCATTGTTCTACGGACATTCTTTAGAAGACATCCATTAAAGAATGATTTACAACACCAAGGAGGCGATTCTCATGCATGAGGAAAGTATTGCAATCATCATCTTATGGGCCCTTATTTTCGTATACAGTATACTAGGGTCCATTGATTTTGGAGCTGGTTTTTGGGGCATGGTATACGCAAAACATCCGACGCTCGCTGCTAAACTTGCGAATCGGTACTTATCACCTACTTGGGAAGTAACAAATACGTTTCTTGTTTTCGTCGTTGTCGCATTTCTCGGCTTCTTTCCGAAAGCGGCCTTTACTCTTGCGACAGTAATGTTCGTACCAGTTATGTTAATTTTAGTGCTCGTTGCAGTACGTAGTACGTTTATGGTATTTGCTTACTCCTTGCCAAAATATCAGTACCTTCTTCGGGTTATTTCAGGTATTACTGGTCTCTTAATTCCAGCACTATTAATTACCGTTTTACCCGTTACAGAGGGAGCCTATATTACAATGTCTGAAGGAAAAGAAGTACTCCTGTATGGAAAACTTCTTTCTAGCCCGGTTATCTACTGTTATATGCTTTTCGGACTAACGTCTGAACTATTTCTCTCCTCTCTCTTTCTCGCTGATTTTGCGAGAGAACAAAGTTCAGAAGATACGTATAGAATTTATAGAAGAAATGCCATCATCCTTGGTCCTGCAACGCTCGTTACAGCGATCATCGCCCTCGTTGTAATGGACCCAGAAACACATTGGCTTATGCAAGGATTAATAAAGCAATTCCCGTGGTTTACAGTTTCTATTATTTTATTCGTTATCGGATACTCGTCCCTTTGGTGGACAAACAAAAAATACAATACACTAGGATACCCTCGCATTGCCGTTTTAGCTGTCGTCGCTCAATATGCATTTGCAAGCTACGCTTACGGCGTCGCGCATTTACCTTATATTATTTATCCTGACGTAACTGTATTTACAAGCTTTACAACGAAAGAAACGTTCTATGCACTGCTTATTCTATACGCAATTGGGATTGCAATTTTATTACCAGGATTTATTTTCTTCTGGAATTTATTCTTGAAGGATCGTACTTTTTTGAAGGAAAAATAATATAGCATTGGGGTCTATTCCAAAAGGCATTTTGGCATGGGCTCCTTTTTTCATGTTTTGTCGATAAGTCGATATATTTTAAGTTGCGCCGATATATTTCAATAATCGCTGATATATTTTAAGTTGCGCTGATATATCTCCATAAGCGCCCATATAAATTTCATTTACTATCTTACTGCCCCAATAATTTATAGACTCCTCTCATAATAGTTATTTCACTATTCGTGACACTTGTCCTTTAGCATGAAAAACACATATTCGCTTCATCTCGTTATACGTCTAGTTCTTCTTATTTTTGCTGAATATACTACCAATATAAACTTGAGACAAGCTACATCTGTTCAAGGGAAAATAGAAAGGTAGGCAAAATATGAGCATTGAAATATGGATTACTATTATTGTATTTTTCTTAACGATGATCGTTATCTTTTGGCGACCCCACGGCTTAAATGAGGCATGGCCAGCAGCAATCGGTGCTGGCATTATCCTAATTACTGGACTTGTGTCAAAACCAGACGTCATAGATATTGTTAGTAAAATAGGAGGAGCCTCCATAACAATATTAGCCACTATTGTTATGGCAGTTATATTAGAAAGCTTCGGCTTCTTCCATTGGTCCGCAGCGAAACTGGCAAATCTAGCGAAAGGTTCTGGACGCCGTCTATACTGGTATATTCAATTATTATGTTTTCTTATGACTCTTTTATTTAATAACGACGGCAGTATTTTAATTACAACTCCAATTTTAATTCTTCTTCTAAAAAACCTTCGATTAAAACCACATCAACAAATTCCTTATTTATTAAGTGGCGCTTTAATCGCTACTGCGTCTAGTGCACCAATTGGTGTAAGTAATATCGTAAACTTAATTGCATTAAATATCGTTAATATGACTCTTTATATGCATACTGCTATGATGTTTGTACCTGCAACATTAGGCTTATTATTTATGTCATGGCTCATGTATACAGTTTTGAAGAAAAAACTTCCGAAAAAATTACCTGTTTCTTCATATGATATTGAAGAAATTTTCTTCACGAAAAACTTCCATCCGCTAAAAGGAAATAATTCTGTTGATACGAAACAAAAACGGACAAGATTCATGTTAAAAGTATTAGGTTTCGTCTTCCTGATGCGCTGTCTTCTATTCGTTGCATCCTTCTTATCCATCCCAATTGAAATCGTTGCAGTACTTGGTTCACTCGTTCTTCTCATTTGGAGATGGTACTACTTACGAACAAATCCTGTCGATATTTTGAAAAAGACACCGTGGCACATTTTAATTTTCGCCTTCTCTATGTACGTCATTATTTACGGACTCCACAACGCAGGATTAACAGCTGCACTTGTACAATGGCTCGAGCCAATTGTGAATCAGCATCTACTCTATGCTAGCTTTGCAATGGGCGGACTTGTATCCATCCTCTCTAACGTCTTCAATAACCATCCTGCCCTTATGATTGGTACAATCACATTAACAGAAATGGGACTAGATCCAGTCACATTAAAAACAATCTATCTTGCAAACATCATTGGTAGTGACATCGGTTCACTATTACTACCAATTGGTACACTAGCTTCACTCATTTGGATGTATATTCTGAAACAAAACAAAATTAAAGTAAAATGGAAAGACTATTTAAGTGTATCCCTTATCGTTATCCCGCTCACAACAGTCGTCACACTATTCCTCTTATTCTACTGGGTACATCTCTTCTTTGCCTTATAAACAACAGAAGCCCCATTTGCTACCGTCTTAGCAAATGGGGCTTCTTCTATAATAAAGTTAGGTACTACAGTGTGATCAATCAAGTAAAGAGGTGTAACATGTTATTGATATAAATGACTACCAGCTTCTTTAAATTCTTCCGCTTTCTCTTTCATTCCTTTTTCAATTGCTTCTGTCGTTTCTAAATCATTTTCTTTTGCATATTCACGAATATCATGTGAAATTCTCATACTACAAAACTTCGGTCCACACATTGAACAGAAGTGAGCTGTCTTTGCCCCTTCTGCAGGCAACGTTTCATCGTGATATTCCATCGCACGTTCAGGATCTAAAGATAAATTAAATTGATCGCGCCAACGGAATTCGAAGCGTGCTTTTGAAAGTGCATCATCACGCTGATGAGCCGTTTTATGTCCTTTCGCAAGATCAGCCGCATGCGCTGCAATTTTGTACGTAATAACACCCGTGCGTACATCATCTTTGTTTGGCAAACCTAAATGTTCTTTCGGCGTTACATAACAAAGCATCGCTGTTCCAAACCAGCCAATCATAGCAGCTCCAATCGCCGATGTAATATGGTCATAACCTGGTGCAATATCTGTCGTTAGCGGCCCAAGTGTGTAAAACGGCGCGCCCTGACAAATATCAAGCTCTTTCTCCATATTTTCTTTAATTAAATGCATCGGTACATGCCCAGGCCCTTCAATCATAACTTGCACATCATGTTTCCAAGCAATCTTCGTTAATTCACCAAGTGTTTCAAGCTCAGAAAACTGTGCTTCGTCATTTGCATCTGCAATCGAACCTGGACGTAATCCATCTCCAAGAGAGAACGAAACATCGTACTGCTTCATAATTTCACAAATCTCTTCAAAGTGAGTATATAGGAAATTTTCTTTATGATGGAATAGACACCACTGCGCCATAATCGAACCACCGCGCGAAACGATACCTGTCGTACGCTTTGCCGTGATTGGAATGTAACGAAGCAATACACCAGCGTGAATCGTAAAGTAATCAACGCCTTGCTCCGCCTGCTCAATTAACGTATCACGATATACTTCCCACGTTAAATCTTCTGCAATTCCGTTTACTTTTTCCAGCGCTTGATAGATCGGTACAGTTCCAACTGGTACAGGCGCGTTACGAATAATCCACTCACGCGTCGTATGAATATTTTTACCTGTAGATAAATCCATAATCGTATCTGCACCCCAGCGAGTAGCCCACGTCATCTTCTCTACTTCTTCTGCAATCGAAGAAGATACAGCTGAGTTTCCGATATTCGCGTTTACCTTCACATGGAAGTTACGCCCGATAATCATCGGTTCAGCTTCTGGATGATTAATATTCGCTGGTAAAATAGCGCGGCCTTCTGCGATTTCCTTACGAACAAACTCCGGCTCTACCCCTTCACGAATCGCAACATATTCCATCTCAGAAGTAATAATGCCATTACGTGCATAGTGCATTTGCGTAACGTTTGCACCTTGCTTTGCTCTAAGTGGCTGGCGATCCATTTGCGGGAAAACAGGTGTATGTTTCGAAGCCACTTTCACACCGTCATCCTCTGGTTTCACTTCACGCCCTTCGTATGCTTCTACATCACCACGCCCCATAATCCAAGAGTGGCGCGGCGTTGGAATCCCCTTTTCTAACTCCACTTTATACTCAGGATCCGTATAAGGGCCGCTCGTATCATACACACGAATTGGCGGATTTGGAACGCCATTCGTTTCGCTTTGTTCAATCTCACGCATCGGTACTTTCATGCCTTCTCGTGGCCCATCCACATATACTTTCTTACTCCCTGGTAAACTCGATTTCAATTCAATTTGCTCAGCTGAAACAGATTGTTTCATAATTTTTGTTGCCCCCCTGTACGTGACAAGGACGAGATATGGCCAGCGTATGCCAAAATAAAAAGAGCCAGGTCCATAAAAAAATAAGGACCTGGCTCATAAAAGACATCATTATGTAAAGCCGTTAACTTCCCTACGCTGGTACGAGCCAGATCAGGTCCAAAGGGTTAAGAAGTTCACGCGCTTCTCTCTCAGCCTACGCATACGTTAGGCACCCCTAGTTTATCACTGATTTAATTTTCAATACTTTCCCATCATACACCATAATCTGAAAAATTCAAAGTTTATTTCTTTTGCTCTTTACGGAATCATCCAAGTTAAATAATAAGCCTGCACATAAGTCATAATCCCTACAATGATAACGAAGAACAAACTATGCTTAACTGTAAAACGGAACAAATCCGATTCTTTTCCAGCAAGACCAACTGCTGCACAAGCGATCGCAATCGACTGTGGGGAAATCATTTTACCTGTTACACCGCCTGTTGTATTTGCTGCAACGAGAAGCACTTCAGATACGCCGACTTGCTGCGCTGTAATGGCTTGTAAATTTGAGAACAGTGCATTCGCAGACGTATCAGACCCTGTTAGGAATACGCCAATCCAGCCTAAGAATGGTGAGAAGAACGGGAATAGTCCGCCAGTTCCAGCTAATGCTAACGCTAACGTGGAAGATAGACCAGAATAGTTTGCGATAAATGCAAACCCTAGTACGAATCCGATAGATAGAATTGGCATTTTTAATTCGCTTAACGTTTCTTTAAATGTCACTACTGCATCTTTTACATTCATTTTCAAAATAAACATGGAAATGATACACGCAATTAAAATCGCTGTTCCGGTTGCCGATAATACATCAAACTTCAAAATTGCCTCGTAAGGCGTTGGTTTATTTACAATTGGCTCTGCTTTCATTACTAGATTATGCAGACCTGGAATTTCAAACTTAAATACAAGACTTTCTAAAGCCCCTCCTGGAGTGAATAATGCCTTAAAGAAACTTTGGCTCCAAATGACTACCATAACCGTTAATACGATAAATGGGGACCATGCCTTCACTACTTTTCCAAACGTTAATTTCGGCATCGATGCCGCTGTCGTTGTTGCTGCTACTTCACTATTGGCTTGCCCAGATTGATAAATTTCTTTCGGCTGCCAAACTTTTAAGAACAGCGCTAAACTAATTAAACTTACAAGTGCCGATGTAATATCCGGAAGTTCTGGTCCTAAAAATGTCGCTGTAATGAACTGCGTAATCGCAAATGAACTACCCGCTACAAATAACGCAGGCCACGTTTGTCGTATCCCCTTAAATCCATCCATTAAAAATACGATAAAGAATGGCACAAATAATGATAGGAACGGTAATTGATGCCCAGCCATTTGTCCAATTTTATGTGGATCAATACCTGTTACTTGTCCAGCAACTGTAATCGGAATTCCCATCGCTCCGAACGCCACTGGTGCAGTATTTGCAATCAAACAAAGACCTGCTGCGTATAAAGGATTTAACCCAAGACCCGCAAGAAGCGCTGCTGTAATCGCTACTGGTGCCCCAAATCCTGCCGCTCCTTCTAAAAATGCTCCAAATGAAAATCCAATTAAAATAACGAGTAGACGATGATCGTTCGTAATCGATAATACCGATGCACGAATCACATCGAATTGACCTGTTTTCACAGAAATTTTATATAAAAATACCGACATAATGATAATCCAAGCAATTGGCCATAATCCGTATAAGAAACCATATCCGGTCGCTGCCATTGCCATCGTGAACGGCATTTTATAAGCGAATAACGCTACTAAAACTGTAAGTACAACTGTAATAAACCCTGCCACATACCCTTTCATGCGGAAAACTGCTAAAGCTAAGAAAAAAAAGATAATCGGAATAAGTGCGACCGCTGCCGAAATCCAAATGTTTCCGAATGGATCATAAACTTGTGTCCATGTGTTCATTGTTCTCTCCCCCTAAAGAATCCCCTTTTGAATAGAATAACCTCATCAATAGACTATCAGGTCATCATACCTTTAAGTCTAAAATAAAAAAACGTTTAAGAAAACGTTTTCAATAACTTTCATTTATACTGTACCATAACAATTTCTATTAAAAAAGATTTTTTTGAAAATTTTATTATTTAACAGAAAATCTTACAAAATCGTCACGTTCTTGTAATGTTCATCGATAGGAAGTTTGCCAAAATTATTGCATAATAATAGTATAACAACAGAAATTATTTATGAGGTGATATATATGAACGGAAATAAAATATTAGCTGCGTTATCATACTTTAGTGTACTATTTGCCCCTATCTTATTCCCTATTATCGTTTGGATTGTAGGAGACGCTGAAACAAAACCACATGCAAAACGTGCTCTATGGACACACATCATTCCAAGTATCGCTACATTCATTGGCGTAACTATTTTAGGAATTATGGGTCTTGGATCTGATCAACCAGATGTAACACTTGGAATTGGATCAATGATTGTCTTAGCTATTTGCGGAATCATCAGCTTATACTACTTCATCTGGAACATTGTAAAAGGAATTAAAGTGCTGAAAGCTTAATTTTAAACAAATATTTGTTTAAAAAGGGCCCCTTGCAAATTGCAAGGGGCCCTTTTCCTAATTCGTTCACTTTATCTTCTGCGTTTCTTCTTTTTTCTCATCATTTTCTTTCGGCGTGTATTCACTTTATCCGCTATAATGTGGAGCGTACTTGCCACAACAATTCCCATTAAGAATGTTACAATTTCAACCTCATGTTTCTGCGCAATTTCTATTAAATTACCATCCAATGCGATTACATTTAATAGTAATAAAAATGGAGAAAAGACAATTAACATGTACGCAATACGAATCACATCACCAAGTATAATCGTATGCGTAAAGAAAGATCGATGTGGCATTACTTTCTTATAAGGATACCAAAATATACGTAAGAAACCCCATTTGTTATAAGCATTACTGTACGTATCTAAATCTGGTGTTAAAAATGAAGTACCTACTAAAAAACCAATTGCAAAAGTTAATAAAAAATCAAAATTTGTTAATCCATACGAAAAGAGCAAAAACAAAACAACCGGAAGGGATATTAAGTTTATTTTCGTATGCGTTCTTCCTGATGGCATAATGCACTTCCTCGCTTACGTTCGTCCTGTCACCTTATGACAGGTTTCACCTATTGACCTAATTTCTGATCGATAAATGTTGTGTCTATATCCGAACCAAACCATTCTGCCAACTTCACTCGTGCCTTATCTTTCACATCTTCATTGACGTATAACGACACCTGTATTAGTGCGGCCGTTAACGCCCCTAAATCATCCGTATAGCCAATTCCAGCAATGAAATCTGGAATCGCATCAATCGGTGCAATAAAATAAGCAAGTGCTCCAATTACAATAATTTTCACTCGTTTTGGAACATCTGGTCTTTGCAAAACGTAAAACAGTAATAAACTTGCATAAATGACCGACTGCCCTGCTTGCTTTGCAACATGTTTTACTTTCTTCCAAAACGCTTCAACCGAAAATTTTTGTTTCATGTAAAAAGCCTCCCTATTTTTAAAAAGAAATAAGCTACAATATGTTATCAGTAAAAGTTCATGGAAATTACACAAAACCTATCAATGAACTTTTATTGTAACAAACAAACTAAAAAAGAACAAGTGTTCGTTAATTTTTACACGATTTCCTTCATATAATAGATTTCTAGATAACCCTTACCCATCTTCGTTTCTTATTTCTCAACAAAGAAAATTTTCACTTCTACTTAACATTCTGCTCTACCTTTGTTATATTTTCTAGTTGACGGACATATAAACGAATGTTAAAGTTTTCTCTGGTAGTGACAAATCTTATACAAAAAATGTAAAATGTTATAGTGTTTCTCATAAACGAATTTTGTTGTATAATACAGAAATGACGTTATGCTTATGAGCAACAAAAGAAACCAAAAGGGTATGCATAGTTATAGTCGTATATGGGTGAATATAGAACCTTTAATTATGGCCAAGAAAACTATGTATTTTTTATTTTAGCATTTTTCGCTCCAAAATCGACCAAGCCTGATAGAGAAAGGGTGGAAATGAATGAAAGAAACCTTGAAATCACAATTTCAAAATGTGCGTTTCACTGTATTCGTAGCTTTAGCCTTATGGCTGAAAACTTACCTTATTACACGCACAAGCTTTGACTTAAAACTTGAATCTTTCATGCAAGAATTCATTTTATTCCTTAGCCCATTAGCAGCATCATTACTGCTTGTTGGTCTTGCATTATTTGCAAAAGGGAAAAAACGTAACTATATAGCACTTGGAATTAATTTTGTCTTAACAATCGTTCTTGTTGGTAACGTAATGTTCTACGGATTCTACAATGACTTCGTTACATTACCGGTGCTAGGACAAACATCTAACTTCGGAAGTTTAGGTTCTAGTGTGAAAGAATTATTTAACTACAAAATTATCCTTGCATTTGCAGACATTATCGTTTTCTTCGTTCTATTAAAGAAAATGAAGAACTTTGCACCTACAGAGCGTGTAGCACGTCCGATGCGTTCTCTATACTTCGTATCAACAGTTGCTATTTTCTTCGCAAACTTAGGACTTGCAGAAGCTGAACGCCCAGAACTATTAACACGTTCATTCGACCGCGTTATGCTTGTTAAAAACTTAGGATTATATGTACACCAAGTATACGATCTTGGCTTACAAGCAAAATCAAGTTCACAAAAAGCGTTCGCTGACGGTAGTAAATTACAAGAAACAGAAAACTACGTAAAAACAACACAAAGTAAACCGGATCCAAATATGTTCGGTACTGCAAAAGGGAAAAACGTAATTGTTGTCTCTCTTGAGTCATTACAAACATTCTTAATTGGTGCAACAGTTAACGGACAAGAAGTTACACCATTCTTAAACCAATTTACGAAAGAAAGTTATTACTTTGATAACTTCTTCCATCAAACTGGTCAAGGTAAAACATCTGATGCTGAATTCCTAGTAGATACTTCGTTATATCCACTAGACCGCGGTGCTGTATTCTTCACACACGGTAACAATGAATATACAGCAACTCCAGAAATTTTACGTCAGCAAGGGTATCACACGTCGGTATTCCACGCAAACAACGCAACATTCTGGAACCGTAACATTATGTATCCAGCACTTGGTTATGATCGTTACTACAACGAACTTGACTACAAGATTACGCCAGAAACAAAATTAAACTGGGGATTAAAAGATATCGAGTACTTCGATCAATCTATTGATATGTTAAAACAAGTGAAGCAACCATTCTATACTCGCTTCCTTACTTTAACGAATCACTACCCATTCACTTACGATGACAGTACAAAATTAATCGACGAATACAATTCTGGTGATGGAGTATTTGACCGTTACATGGTAACTGCTCGTTACTTAGACGAAGCAATGAAACACTTTATTGAGCGTCTAAAAGCAGAAGGTATTTACGACAACTCAGTAATCGTATTCTACGGTGACCACTACGGTATTTCTGAAAACCATAACCGTGCAATGGCACAGTTCTTAGGAAAAGAAGAAATCACTGCATTTGACCATATGAACTTACAAAAAACACCGATGTTTATTCACGTTCCAGGTCAAAAAGAAGGTAAAACAATTTCGAAACCAACTGGTGAAATTGACATTAAACCAACTATTCTAAACTTACTTGGTGTAGATTCTACAAATGACGTTCGATTCGGTCATGATGTATTCTCACCTGATAATAAAGGATTCGTTGTTCTTCGTGACGGTAGCTTCGTTACAGATAAATACATGTACACAAACAGTACATTCTATGATCGTGCTACTGGCGAAGTTGTACAATTACCGAAAGAAGAATCTCAACCACTAATTGATCGTGCCCAAAATGAATTGAACATGTCTGATAAAATCATTGAAGGTGACTTACTTCGCTTCTCTGAAAGTAATAAGATCAAAACTGGTGAAGTAAAAACAGTTATTAAAGAAGAAAAGAAGAGCGCTGAGTAATCTCAGCCTCTTTTTTTATTTTCTTCCATACAACTACTTATATTCATTAACTTTAAAATTACATAACCTTTACCAAATATTCACATAGTGTTAATGAAGGATCTCTATAATAAAATATGTAAACGAGGTTCTACATATTTCTTATCTCTCATCTTTCATAAGATCCCTTAAAGAAGTGTGTAAATCTTTTGTTTCTACTTTCTTATAATTGTCTTTCAACATGTTTTGTTTCCATACACAAAACATTCAACGAGACAATGTCCCTATGAAAGATAGCTACCCTCCTTGTGCAGCATTCCATAAGAATGTTGCTTTTTTTTTATTTAAAAGCAGGATTCTCATTCTTATTTTCGAATTTGTATATACAAAATGCTGTAAAGTGAAACTTTAATCAGCCCTCACCAATCGGGCAGCTACGGGCAGTTATTCGCCCACTTCACTTCTTTGCTCCACCCGAATTTTTAAGTAGGAGTTTTACTGCCCGTGAATGCGGGGTAAACCATCCTTACTTCTCTATGATTTACAAATACATATACGGTCATATGTAGAGAATTGCTTACATAAAAATTACTATAGTGATTTTTATGTCGCATGAATGAAAGTTTCACGTTACTTACGTACTTACGAAAGGATGGGACGGAAATTGGCATACGAAAAATTTGTACTTTGGAATGATGAAGTTATTGATACAACAAAACAACAAACGTACATAGAACTTGAAGAGAGAGGTTTGCAGTTTGGAGATGGTGTCTACGAGGTTATTCGCCTATATAAAGGGAACTTTCACTTATTAGATCCGCACATAACGAGATTATATCGCTCCATGGAAGAAGTAGAATTATCGCTCCCTTTCTCAAAAGCTGAGCTCATCACTTTATTTTACAAATTAATTGAACGAAACCATTTCCACGAAGATGGCACAATTTATTTGCAAGTATCTCGCGGTGTACAAGCTCGCACACATGTATTTTCATATGACACCCCTCCGACAATTTATGCCTATATTACAAAAAAAGAAAGACCAGCCTTATGGATTGAATATGGTATACGCGCTATATCAGAACCCGATACTCGATGGCTACGCTGTGACATTAAATCATTAAATTTATTACCAAACGTACTAGCTGCTACGAAAGCTGAACGGAAAGGCTGTAAAGAGGCACTTCTCGTAAGGAATGGTATTGTAACGGAAGGAAGCCATTCCAACTTCTTTTTAATTAAAAATGGAACTCTTTACACACATCCAGCCAATCATCTTATTTTAAATGGAATTATTCGTCAATATGTCCTTTCTTTAGCGAATACTCTTCACATTCCTGTACAGGAAGAACTTTTCAGCATTCGTGACGTTTATCAAGCAGATGAATGCTTTTTTACAGGCACAACGATTGAAATTTTACCAATGACCCACCTTGATGGAACCGCGATTCAAGATGGGCAAGTTGGTCCTATCACCAAAAAGCTGCAAAAATCTTTTAATCAAATCTTGTTACAATCCAATATGGCATCTTCTTAAACCCGAATAATTTCTGTCCTTTCACATTCAATATATGCATTTAAATGGAAATCAAGGTGTAAATTTATACCTTGATTTTTTCTTGTAATCTTTTTGTCATATTCAGATTCCCACATAAGCCTTGACAGTAATCGACATGCTCTTTAGAATTTTTAACAGTTGGTAAATATTTCTTCACTACATTACAGACAGAAAGGAATCGACAAATTATGAAAAAGTATCTTGCCGGTCTTGCGGCAGTGTCTGTAGCAGGAGGAGCAGCACCTACACTTGATAGTGTTCAAGCTGCACCTGAACAAAATACACAAAAAGCTGCTACAACTGTCCAAGCTTCTGCATCAAACAACTCATCTTATACGGTAAACGCGAGCGTATTACATGTTCGTGCGGGATCAAGCACTTCTCACGACATCATCTCACGTGTTTATAACGGTCAATCACTAAACGTGATTGGCGAAGAAAATGGTTGGTTCAAAATTAACATTAACGGAAAAACAGGCTTTGTTAGTGGCGAATTTGTATCAAAAAGTGGAGCAGCAAACAACAATGTAAGCACAGGTGGAAACAATAAAGTTACTGCTGATGTATTACGTGTACGTACAGCTCCTAACACATCTAGTTCTGTTTCTGGACGTGTATATGAAGGACAAACATTAAACGTAATTGGACAAGAAAATGGTTGGGTGAAAATTAACCATAATGGACAAGTAGGTTATGTAAGTGGCGAATTCGTATCTGGCGTTTCTTCTAATGCGGGTTCTTCAAACAACAATACGAATAATAACAACCAAGAAGTAAAACCAGCAAGCGGAAATTATACAGTAAATGTATCTTCCCTTCGCGTTCGTACAGGTCCTAGCACTTCTCACACAACTGTAGGTTCTGTCAAAAAAGGACAAGTAGTACAAGTTGTTGGCGAAGTTCAAGATTGGTTCAAAATCAATTACGCAGGACAAACTGCTTATATAAGCAAAGACTACGTAACAAAAGGCGGTTCTAACGAAAACGTTACAGAAGGCAACAAACAAGAGCAAAACAATAATGGAACTATTCAAACTGGTGGTTCTTACGTAGTTAACGCTACATCTTTACGTGTTCGTACAGGCCCTGCTGCTTACCATAGTGTAATTGGTGGCGTTTTAAACGGTACAACATTAAACGTAGTTGGATCTGAAAACGGTTGGTTTAAAGTAAATTACCAAGGAAAAACAGGCTTTGTTAGTAGCGAATTTGTAAAATTCGTTAAAGGTGGCACTACTACTCCTGAGCAACCAAAACAACCTGAAA
The DNA here is from genome assembly GCF_051781745.1 of Bacillus cereus group sp. Bce019. Taxonomy (NCBI): domain Bacteria; kingdom Bacillati; phylum Bacillota; class Bacilli; order Caryophanales; family Bacillaceae; genus Bacillus; species Bacillus cereus group sp. Bce019. The sequence continues at coordinate 31,483 of NZ_JBPWJX010000018.1, read as the reverse complement.
AACCTAACCAAGGTGCAATTGGTGACTACTACATTAATGCTTCTGCACTAAATGTACGTAGCGGCGAAGGTACAAACTATAGAATCATAGGCGCACTTCCACAAGGTCAGAAGGTTCAAGTAATCTCTGAAAACTCTGGATGGAGCAAAATTAACTACAACGGTCAAACTGGTTATATCGGAACACGTTACCTATCTAAAACACCAGTTGGAGGCGCAGTAGATAATAAGCCTAACAATAACCAAAATAACAATCAAAACAATAACAACAATAATAATACAGGTAATAATAGCGGCGACAGTTCTTCCGTACTTGCATACGCAAAATCAATGCAAGGTGTACCATACGTTTGGGGCGGAACTTCTGCTAACGGTGTTGACTGCAGTGGTTACATCTACCACGTATTTAAGAAATTTGGTCATAACATTAGCCGCCAAAGTGTTGCAGGATATTGGAGTAGCCTACCAAAAACTTCAAGTCCACAACCTGGTGACTTAATTTATTTCCAAAACACTTATAAATCTGGTCCTTCTCACATGGGTATTTACCTTGGGGGCGGATCATTTATCCAAGCTGGAGATAAAGGTGTAGCAATCGCTTCATTAAGTAACTCTTATTGGAAGAGCCACTTCTTAGGATACACGAAAGCACCTTAATTAATAGTTTCAAAGCCTTCTAGTTTACTAGAAGGCTTTTTTGTACAATTTCAACACATTTCTCCCTTTCCCCTAGCTTCCCTCTACAAAAATAATGTATCTATTCTTCTATTTCATACACTTTATTCTGCAAAAACAATGCATAACGTTATCATAATGTATATATTCCCATAAAAAACATAACCTATTTCATGTCTATTTATTTCATATGTGTTTTTTTGAAGAATTTTCTTTTTATTTAAACTTTTCATTAGACGTTTGACCTCCGATGTCCATTATGATAAGTTACTTAAGATGTTATATTCGTAAACGTATAGACAACTGGTTTATACACTGTTTTTACTATGAGGAAGGAGCATACACTGCATGAATCTTTTATGGGGAATTGGCGGCGTGATTGGAGTATTAGCAATTGCATTCTTACTATCTTCCAACCGCAAAGCTATTAATTGGCGCACAATTTTAATCGCGCTAGCATTACAAATGTCATTTTCATTTATCGTATTACGATGGGATGCTGGTAAAGCAGGTTTAAAACACGCTGCTGACGGTGTTCAAGGATTAATTAATTTTTCTTACGAGGGAATTAAGTTCGTTACTGGGGATTTAGTCAACGCAAAAGGACCTTGGGGATTTGTATTCTTTATTCAAGCACTACTTCCAATCGTATTTATTAGTTCATTAGTAGCAATCTTATATTATTTCGGTATTATGCAGAAATTTGTTAGCATCGTTGGCGGTGCATTAAGTAAACTTCTTGGAACTTCTAAAGCAGAAAGCTTAAACTCAGTAACGACTGTATTTTTAGGACAAACTGAAGCTCCAATTTTAATTAAACCTTACTTAGCACGCTTAACAAATAGTGAATTCTTCACTATTATGGTAAGCGGTATGACAGCTGTTGCTGGATCTGTTCTTGTCGGTTATGCAGCAATGGGTATTCCGTTAGAGCACTTATTAGCAGCTGCAATAATGGCAGCTCCATCAAGCTTATTAATTGCGAAACTGATTATGCCAGAGACAGAAAAAGTAGATAATAACGTTGAACTTTCTACAGAACGTGAAGACGCAAACGTTATCGATGCAGCTGCACGCGGTGCATCTGAAGGTATGCAACTTGTTATTAACGTAGCAGCAATGTTAATGGCTTTCATCGCATTAATCGCTTTATTAAATGGATTATTAGGATGGGTTGGTTCTCTGTTCGATATTAAACTTAGCCTTGATTTAATCTTCGGTTACTTATTATCACCATTTGCAATCTTAATCGGGGTTTCTCCTGGTGAAGCTGTACAAGCAGCAAGCTTCATTGGTCAAAAACTTGCAATCAACGAATTCGTTGCATACGCAAACTTAGGACCACACATGGCAGAGTTCTCTGACAAAACAAATCTAATTTTAACATTTGCAATCTGTGGATTCGCAAACTTCTCTTCTATCGCAATTCAATTAGGTGTAACTGGAACGTTAGCTCCTACTCGCCGTAAACAAATTGCACAATTAGGGATTAAAGCAGTTATCGCTGGTACATTAGCGAACTTCTTAAACGCAGCAGTTGCAGGTATGATGTTCCTATAAACTTATATAGAGTCTTCTCTTTCTCCAAGAGAAGACTTTTTTCATGCAATCCAAACGTATTATATATATCTATCAAGCATCTTATCCCAAATATAAGAACATTATGATACAATAATGTTTAAGTCTTTTTATTTTTCTGATGAAAATAGAAATACTACTTGTTGTTGCCCTTCAAAAGAATGTAACGACATAGTCAATTTCTTAATAATTGCGCATACTACAAGTATCTATGGATGAAATAGCTTTAAGGAGGAAAGTTTTGTGAAAGATAAGTTCTATAAAATCCTCTCTATGTGGATTCTACAAATTGTATTTTATTTTACTACTGTACATGTGACGAATTATGAGCATGCGCTCATTTTTACAATAATATACGTAATCGTAAATGTACTATTCTTATTTTTAGCTGACAAAACAGCATTTGTTTTCTTCATACTAGGAACCATTATTTCCGTATTTTATTTGTTCTATCAAGCATGGCTTCATTTATGGAGTACATCAGATCAATGGCAATATATGATTATCCACTTCCTGATGGCAGCTAACTTCTTCATTGTATATATAACAACTCACCTATTGAAAAAAGTGATTCATGAAAATAAAACTTTAACTGAGCGTGTGAGAACATTAGAACAATATATTGGAGAATCAAAATTACTAACAAGACAAGAATTCGAGAGACGCCAAGCATTATTAACAACTGCAATGAATCGTCGTAATGAAACAGGCGTTATCATTTACTTTGATTTCACTTCCTTTAGTAAATATACGAAGGAAAGTGTTATGGACCGTGTAGCTTCCTTATTAGTTGAAACGGTAAGGAATGATTTTGACCTTGCTGCTGAATATGATAATAATACGCTAGTTATTTTATTACAAAACACAAATGAAGCTGGTGCTGACATTGTAATGAACCGCCTACAGCCAAAAATGGAGCAATGGCTTGCTGCTGAAGCAATCCGAGATATAAAAATTTCACGCGAGCACATTGGAAACAAAGGACAGACACTGTTATGATGACTCTCGTTATACTTCTTTTATTCCTTCTGTTTTGCGTACTCGTTTTTTGGATTAGTATCACATTTTCAATTAAATATGTACTGATTTTTACAGCCTTTCTATTCTCTGGCTTACTCGTTTACTACTCTTTCTTAACAATTGCGGGCTTAATTCATCGAAATAGCAAACGAAAAGATCGTACGCTAGAACATTATCCGAGCGTCGATATTTTCATACCTGCCCATAATGAAGGCGTCGTTATTAAAGATACTTTAGAGGCGATGGCGAAGATTGAATATCCTGGAAAGCTAACTATTTATTTATTAAATGATAACTCTCAAGATGAAACACCTGAAATCGGCGATGATTTCGACAAAGCTTATGCTCATATTCGCCATATTCGTGTTCCCCCCGGTGAACCGAAGGGTAAATCACGTGTACTAAACTATGGGCTTAGTATTTCAGATGGTGAATACTTCTGTGTGTACGATGCAGATAACCAACCTGAACCACACGCACTGCGAATGCTTGTAGAGCACGCTGAAACAACTGAAGATGCTGTTGGAGCTGTTGGACATGTTCGTACAGTAAACGAAAAGCGAAACTGGCTGACGCGAATGATTTCACTGGAATTTCAAATCTTCCAGCTCCTTATGCAATCTGGACGCTGGTTACTATTCCAAACAGGCTCACTGACAGGAACAAATATGCTTCTTCGTCGCTCCGCACTAGAAGAGCTTGGTGGCTATGACCCTTATGCAATTGCAGAAGATGCTGAATTAACATTAAGAATTACACAAAAAGGTTATCTCTTACCAATCGTCCCAGAATCAGTTACTTGGGAACAAGAACCAGAGCATTTAAAAATTCTTATTAAACAACGTACACGTTGGCTCCAAGGGAATTTATACATTTTAGAAAAAATGTTCTCGTCATTAAGTTTCTTTAAAGGAAAGCTGCTTGTTCATTCCTTACAACAAGTTCTAGTGTATATTGTATTTTGGCTATTCCTAATCATTTCAAACGTTTGGTTTGTAATTGGGCTACTCGGGATATTCCAAATTCAATATAGCATTCCGCTACTATTTATGTGGTATGTCGCATATATTACATATGTTTCTCAATTATTTAGTGCCCAGAGTGTCGAACGAACCTTTACACCGACTAATATTTTTATTAGCGTTATTATGTACTTTACGTACGCACAGCTCTTTACGTACTTATTTATTCGTAGCTTAATCTTGTACTTACGTGCAAAGAGCAAGAAACAAGTCATTGGCTGGGATAAGACAGTTCGATTCAAAAAAGAGAAATAATAACAATAAGCACAGAGCGCCGTATGCTCTGTGCTTATTTATTGCCGTATAAATTATATATCAGACAATACCCCTTAGCTGAAAGTAATTTCACGTCCATCCCCCAACGAACGATCGACCTTCATTTATATACGAAAAAGTGATTGCTATTTTTGTAGAACCAATTGCTTCTCTTGCTGTTCTTTGCGCGTTTCAGTCTTAGGTTCCGTGCTTTCTTGGACACTACGATGTGCCACACGTTTCAAACAAATATGCTTCCACTTTCTTTCGTAACGTTTCATTATTCTAGATGTCCCCCTTGAATGCGCTTTAAAACTATTTGAAATCGCTTACAGGAAATAATATAGCACATATATATAAACGTGACAACACATTTCCGACATATTTTTGACAAAAATACGAATAGAATTCGTAAGGTATCGAATATTGTCGAAACCTATCGTTTTTTCTTCGTATAAAAGGCATACTACTTATATGGTAAAGTATTTTATTTCCCCTACCTGCATTTCAAATTCCTTCTATATAAAGTGAAACTTTCATTAGCCATCACCAATTGTACTTTTACAGGCAAATAGAGAAATAAAAAAGAGCTGATATGAAATCAGCTCTTTTCCTTCTATTATTAATGACGCTTCATACGCCCTTCTTTTTGTAACTCTTTAAATAATGCTGCCATCATAAAGAAAATAACGAAGACGAACGGGAATGCTGCAATGATAGCTGCCGTTTGTAAGGCTTCTAATCCGCCAATATATAATAGCGTAGAAGCTATCGCGGCTAGAACGATACCCCAAATCATTTTAATACGATTTGGTGGGTTTAAACTACCATGTGTCGTTAACATTCCTAAAACAAATGTTGCAGAGTCTGCCGATGTAATAAAGAATGTTGCAATAAGTAAAATACCTAAAACTGATAAAGCTGATCCAAAGCTGCCCATCTGATCGAACATAGCGAATAATCCTACTTCTGTTCCCATTTCTTTCACTTTGTCGAAGATATGTGCATCACCAAACAGCTCCATATGAATACCAGTACCGCCGAACACAGAGAACCAAAGTGCACCAATTACGGTCGGCACAAGTAACACACCGATAACAAACTCACGAATCGTACGACCTCGTGAAACACGAGCAATAAACGTACCTACGAACGGTGACCACGCAATCCACCATGCCCAATAGAAAATTGTCCATGACTGAATCCATTGATTCCCACCTTCGTCTAATGGACTTAAACGGAAACTCATACTTGGCAATTCCTGAATATAAGAACCGATTGTTGAAGTGAAGTAATTCATAATAAAGTTTGTTGGACCCGCAAATAATACAATGATCATAAGTGCAAACGCAAAAATAATATTCGTATTACTTAAATATTTAATTCCTTTATCAAGACCTGTTTGCGCAGATAACATAAATAATACTGTTACGATTGCAATAATAACTAACTGAGTCGTTAATGAGTTCGGGATAGATGTTAAATAACTAACACCACCTGCAATTTGTTTCGCACCAAGACCTAATGACGTTGCAACACCAAACACAGTTGCGAAAACAGCTAACACATCAAATGAATGAGCAATACGCCCGTGTTCCCCGCCCTTAAATAACGGACCTACTGTCGCACTAATCGTACTTGCTTTTCCTTTTCTAAAAGTAAAGTAAGCAATACATAATGCTACAAACGCATATAGTCCCCAAGGATGTAATCCCCAATGGAAAAATGAAAAACGCAGTGCAAGGCGCGCACTTTCCTCAGTTGCACTATCTCCAAACGGAGGTGCGTATAAATGGTTTAATGGTTCGGCAACGCCCCAGAAAACTAAGCCAATACCCATACCAGCACTAAATAACATAGCAAACCATGTCATATAACTATAATCAGGTTCATCATCATCTTTACCTAAACGAATAGAACCGTATTTCGAAACAATTAAAAAGATAGACACACCTAAAATAATAGACACGGAAATAATATAAAACCATCCGAACTTACTAACTAATGCAGTTTGAATTGCGGTTGTTACATTTCCTAAGCTACCTTTTCCAATAATAGATTCGGGAATAATCCCCCAAATTGTAAATGCAATACATAATGTTAATGAAACGATGAATGTTTTTGTCAGTTTCCTCATCAAATCCCCCTTCGTAGGTTTCGCTTTTGTAAATAACATAAATTCCGATATGTAAAATCGGATAGAAAACTATAATTTTGCGGTGATTTTCTTACTTTCACCTTCACCAATTCGAATTCTTATGGACAGCCTTACCTTTCGTATAACCTTTTCACTCTGCAAGAGCTACAAGTTAGAAATACTGCTGTCAAATTGTGTGAGAAAAACGCGGATAGGAATGTATTTTCCTAAAAAAGGATGTGTTACATATGTAAAAAAGGGCAAAGTTCTTCCTTGCAACCCTTTCGTTTTGTAACAATTATGCGGTTTTTTTGCTAGTATATAGCACGTGTTTATAGCTTCACAAACAAAATGTTTATGTTTATATAACTATATTACCCATAAAACGGTAAAATACTCAAGGAATGTAATCGTTTAGTAAACATCATGTAACATCCCTGTAATATTTTTATTTACGTCGAAAAAAATATGTTGTATTAAATATTTTGAATATAACTAGAAACCTATGAGTCATATAGAATGAAAAACGCTTTCCTATATTTTTTGTTATATTACAGGATGTTAACGACTTATTACGAATGGTTTGTAATTGTGTGTTTTCCCCAAATCCGAAAAAATCTGTTGCTATAATGAGGACACGAAAACAAACGCAATGGAGGCTATCATGAAAAAATTAATTGGTATAGCAACAGCAGCAGTTTTTGGTCTTGGGATTTTCACATCATCTGCTAATGCAGAAACTGTTGTAACAACAGACGTACTAAACGTACGCGAAAACCCTACTACTGAATCAAAAGTTGTCGGTAAATTACTAAACGGTAATAAAATAGATGTTCAAAATACAGAGAACGGATGGTCAAAAATTACTTTAGACGGTAAAGACGCATTCGTAAGTGCAGAGTTCACAAAAAGCATCTACTACGTAACAGCTAACGTATTAAACGTACGTGCTGAAGCGAACACAAACTCAGAGGTTCTTGGAAAGTTGAAGAAAGACGATGTAATCGAAACAACGAACCAAGTACAAAATGAGTGGTTACAATTTGAATATAACGGGAAAACAGCTTATGTTCATGTTCCTTTCTTAACAGGTACAGCACCTGTAATTGAGAAACAAGAAACAACTGCTCCTGCTAAAGCTGAAGCACCAGCTAAGGCTCAAGCACCTGTAGCACAAGCAAAACCAGCTGCTAAGCCTGCTGTGAAAGCTGCTGAAACTAACACACCATCTGGTGGTCGTGAGTTAACAGTTGTAGCTACAGCATATACAGCTCACCCGAGCGAAAACGGTGGCACATATGGCGGCCGTGTATTAACTGCAATGGGTCATGATTTAACTGCGAATCCAAACATGAAAATGATCGCTGTTGACCCGAAAGTAATCCCATTAGGATCTAAAGTATGGGTAGAAGGTTACGGAGAAGCTATCGCTGGAGATACTGGTGGTGCAATTAAAGGTAACCGTATTGATATCTTACTTGGATCAGATAGTGCTGCTCAAAAATGGGGACGCAAAACTGTTAAAGTGAAAATTTTAAAATAACCAATGACTGCTAAATTACAAGCCGGTTCTCTTTATTGAGAGCTGGCTTTTATTTATTTATAATACATATAAGGAGGCTACGCCCATGAATGTACAAGCAAAAGTAGACTGGATTGGTACGCCAAAACCGTACATATATAAAGATGAAGTGACATATAACGCTACTTCTATTGATTTTTCACTCGCTGGCGATGATAACCGCTATAAGTTAATTGTGCTCAAGTCTGAAAACAATACACATTACAAAATTGTGCAATATGGAATAAAACCAGGCTCTCAAAAGCCATTTCCTATCGACATTCCATTTGAACAAAACATGTTACCAATTATAGAGCAAATATTACATGATCCGTATGTACAAGCGATATTAAAGGAAACGCACTCATAATTGTAAAAAAAGATATCACCTCGCCGCATTTTTCGGCTAAGTGATATCTTTTTTATTTTCCCTTCGTGAACACAATTTAAGAAAAATATATCAACGATTTTTCGATTATATCTATCATAACTTACGATATATCAACGGTTCGACACGAAATATCGATTTAGCTACAAAAAAGAAGCTGTTCAAATATTGAACAGCTTCTCTCATATTAACGAGTTGGACCAGATACATCTTCTGATTTCAACGTATTATTTGCACCAAGAGAATGATACAACATCTTTCCATTTCCATTCACAGTTACAATATGTTCGTTATTAAAACTTTTGAACTTCACAGATCCATCACCGTAACGAATATGATACTCTTCATATGTCGTTACTTTATATTTCGTAGCACTTTGATGCTCTACATTACGAACTTCCATCGTTAATAAGTCTTCTGTAATTCCTTTTTTGTGTAAATACTGTATATAATCACGGTCTTCCTTATACGATTTCCCGCTCTTATCATAATTATTTTCAATTAAACTAAAATCATTTAATGAAATTGCACGTACGTTATCATAAATATGATTTCTTACAAATTCGCCCACTGCTGAACTTGATGTTTCTTTCGGGAATTTTAAGTAATACGTGCTTTGGTCTCCAATTTTAACACTTTCAGATTTCATCACACCAAAATCAGTAGTTTTCTCTAAATGTACTTCTACTGTTTCATCTGTGGATACAGGGCCAAGCTTATAACTTCCATAATTTAATTTTCCACGTTTTTTCCCATTCACAAATACAGTTGCATCACTTTCATCAGAAGAAATGCTTACATACTTGCCTTCAAGCGATAAATCCACTTTCACCTTCTCGCTCTGTTCATCCGCTAAATCTACTTCTTTCTCTGTTTCTAATTCAGTAAGTTCTGTCTTCGCCGTTGCCTTTACAACATATGTACCTGGGAAGTATGGCCCCAACTCTTTCGAAGTTTTATCACTAGAAAGCTCTGTTTCTTTTTTGTCATTCACATGTATTTCTGCGTTTTTTGCAGTTGTACTAACGCTCATATAATAAGATTTCATACTGAACTTATACTTTGGATATAAGAACCACTCTTTTCCCTCTTCTACTATTTCCCCGTCCTTAAATGAAGATTTATCTTTAGTTAACTTTTGATCTACTGTCTCTTTCTGTAAATAAGACAGTAATTGTTTGTTGTAAGAAGGATTCTCTTTTAAATAACGCATGTACGCTTTAATATCCTCTGTCTTAATCTTTAAGCTTGAATCATTCGCTTTTACAAACTCATCAATTGCATTAATATCTTTCTTTTGGAATGCTTCAATCATTACATTTACTTGCTTTTCTTTTGAAAACTTATATGCTCCAAATTTATATGCCCCAAATAATAATGCAGCAATAATGGTAAAACCAATGATTAAAAATAAATTTTTCTTACTTTTCACTGGTTTTGTCTCGCTTTGTAATTCGGTATATGAAGCAGCAGTGTTATCAACGATTACTTCTACTTTACTCCCACACTCAGGACAAAAGTTCAAATGGTCTGCAACATTCTTTTTACATGTTCCACAAAACTTCAACGTGCTCTCCTCCTATTTTTTAGCTAATTTCATTCCAGCAAATGCCGCTACATATGTCACAATCAAACTAAACAAAGTTAAATATGTAAATGAATTTTGCATAGATAGTACTGTTCCACTTGTTCCAAATAAACTTGTTACAGTTCCTGAAACATTAATTTGGAACTTAGAAATCATATTCATTACAATCATCATAATTGTGTAAGAACCACTGCATACCGCTAATGTAATATATATATTGGCAGTCGGTAATTTAGCTAACTTTCTTCCCGCTCTAAACATAAAGAACAACGGAATAATAAGCAGTAATAAACCGTAATGGAATACGTTATTCACTTTATCAAATTCTGCAAGGCTTTCTTCATTTGCTCCTTTTGAAATCAATATCTCTCTAAGCTCTACGCCATTTACAGAGACGCCTGATATAAATGAAAACGATAGTGTGCTCTCATATGCATTTGATTTCTTTCCAATTCTAGTAAATTCCTTACTAAGTGCTGGACTTGATACTTCTAACGGCGCAAAATGAGCCATACTCCATAATTGAGGTGTTAACTCTAATGCTAATAATGTACTTTCAGATTTTAAAGTTGTTATTTCTTTTAATGGTTCAATACCGTCTTCCTTACTTACTAACGCCATAATACAAACCGCTACTGCTGTTACTAAAAGTCCTTTTATCATAGCTGAAACACCGTAATAAACAGACGCTCCATATGGCATTAACTCGTGAAATGCTGCTGCCATATTGTTTTGGCTTGTATGAGCAATAAATCCTAATAAGGTAAATAATGTCCCACATACAAAACCACTCAATAAACTCTTAATTGCTGAATAGCCAACCGTAATCTTACCTGCTTCTGAGAATGGAATTGCAAAAGATTGTGATGCTATAAAACTTATAATGAATAAAAAGACGCCATAAATAATACCAACTGTTGCTGCCATAAAGATTTGATCTTTAATCGTTTTCGCAACACGCTGTTTCCCTAACCAAATTCCTGTACCAGCGAAAATAATAAATGGAATGATTAATAGTAATGTAAATGGAGTATGCCAAGATAAAGAAAATATCAATCCACTATCATCGTTAGCTGTAAAACCAAGTAAATGATAACTTAACATCGTAGAAGTTGCACTCGAATAAAAACTTGGCAACATTTCTAATTCTTTCGCAAATTTGCTAAACATCTCACTTAACATAGAGGCAAATAATAAACTACCAATCCAACCAGCAATTAACATGAGAATACTTGCAACAGCCCCACCAATAAAACCTTTTTGTAAAACGGCTTTATCTGCTTTAAATTCAACTTTAGGAGCACCATCCATTGTAGGCAATTTTACAGATTGTTCTTTTTTCTTCACAACAGATAAAGAATACCCACACTTTTGACAATATAAATTTTTTTGAGCATTTTCACTGCCACAACCTTTGCAGTATTTTGCAGTATCTTTTTCTAATGTTACTGCATCTATAGCTCCTGCAATCTCCATACTACCTTCATTTGGGCAATAATTTACTTCTTCACCATGTTGTTTTCCACATGTGCGACAATACATTTAATTCACTCCCCACTTTGCTTAATTCCACAAACTGGACAGTAAGTAGAGTTTTTATCGATATGCTCATTACATGAAATACAATTTACCGTTTCACCTTCATTTTCTACTGCTAACATCGGGTTAGGCTTTCCACACGAACCACAAAACTTATCATTTATTGATAAAGGTCCACCACATTCACATGTAGCTTTTTCACCTTGTTGTTTTTGCAATTCAACAATGCGCTTTCTTGCTTGATAAATAGCTACATCAAATTCTTGAACTGGAGCAATCATTTCTTTTAAGCTCGCTTCATTTACTCCACTTCCTCTTAATTGAACATACACTTGCTGTCCAACCTCTAATAGAACCTCTGCTTTTTTCTGCATTTGCACTTGCATTCCCTTTTTCAATTGAGCAATTTCTTGTGCAACTTGCAACTTCATTTTCCCTTGTTCTATTCCTTCTTGTAACTTATTCATTCCACTACCTAACTTCGTCTGTAAATCTGACAAATCATTTCTCCTCCTATACATATATATTCATATATGAAATTAACATTTTATATATTACCATGATTTTCAAGTTATGTAATCCAAATTTCATTTTTTCTGTTTTGAGCATTTTTTGTTTATAATGGTAAAGGAAAGAAATATGTGTACGGAGGAATATTATGCTGCAACACTCAATTACGAAAGATGAAATTATGATGATTGCGAATGAGTTCGTTCAAGGACTAGATCCACAGCAAACAGCTGATCAGGAACATGTCGCTACAGCTCGGCACCTATATCGTAGTGGTGTTGTCTACAACGTTGACTTTGATGGTTATACACTATCAGGAACTGTAGATGCGGAAGGCAACGTATATAGCGTTCATATTCCGATTCGTAATGTCGCTGAAAGTTATTGTGATTGCTTCGCACCAACACAATGTGAGCATATGCTCGCTGTATTACTATCTGCAGCGTCTAGTTTCGGGCAAGTAGGAGATGTATTAACTTTATTTAAAAATAATACGAAACCTTCCCTTCCTCCTATTCGAACTGCAAGACAAGTATTGCAATCATCAGCTTTTGAAGAAACGGATTATAAAAGTTGGGAATCGTATTTTGAAAAAGAATATGAATCATTTAAAAAAGAACAAGCTCGCCTTACTTATAAACAAATGTATTTTCTTATGAGTATCTTTACAGATTTCTATACGAAACTTGAGCGGAAAGCTCCGCGCGTCATCGCCATACATGAATTATTCAGGTTACATGCAGCACTTTACTGCTTTCAAAAATTATTAGAAGAAATCCAGGCATTCGAAGCAAACAAAACGTATTCTTATCATCAACCTGTTAATGTCGTTCGCCTATTTGTAGATAAAGTGGAATCCATCGTTCGGGACTTACAATCAGAAGCGATTCCTTCAGATTCTGAAATAATTTTGCAAGAAACAGCTCGTCTTGTTCATGAAGTATTCTTCTCTACCGACGCTTATACACAAGAGCGATTTTTCATTTATCGCCACATATGGAGTGAACTTTTAAACAATAAAGAGAAAATACAAGAGGAAGAAAAACGAATCGATACGAAAATCAATCCACTATCTAAAGCATTAGCATCTTCTCACCTTCTCTTTTTAAATGAAGAAGATCTACTAGCGATGGACTTACTAAAAAAACAACCTGCTTCTGTTGTGAGTCTATACTTCTATTGGTTAGAAGAACTATTAAGTGCCATGCAGTGGGATCGTGCAAAAAACTGGCTTTCCTTTACGTATAAACAAGTAAAGAAAACGATCCAAGATCACGAAGATACGATTTTCATAAAAGATATCGTTCGGCTATTTGTAATCATGTATGAAACATACGCAACACATACAAATGAACAAGCTGGTTTTGAAATGATTTTACAAGAACTATTACCGTATAGTTTCACAAACTATGAACAGTACGTACTCGCGAAAAAACAGTATCACACATGGGCAGAGCTTCATCTCTTATATGGGTTTGAAGCAATTGAACTGTTAAAAGAACCACTGAAAGATATTGAAAAAGAAGCGTCAGAAGCAGCACTTCCCCTTTATCACCTTGCTGCTGTAGAGGCAATTGAAGAACGAAATCGTAAATCATATAGACGCGCAGTTCGTTACTTAAAGAAATTACGTACATTATATAAACGATTAAAACGCACCGATGAATGGGATGCTTTCATTATTCACATCGCCAATCTCCATTCACGTCTGCGTGCACTACAAGAGGAATTACGGAAAGGAAAATTAATCGATGATCAATCAAACTGAAGTAACAATTAGGCTCCAGCATGTTAGTCAAGGTTGGTTCCTTTGGGGAGAAGATGACAGCGGTACTCCATTATCCGTAACAAGTTGGAAACGAAATGCATTCACATGGCACTCCACTTCTTTCTACGGTACGTTTCTAAAAGAAGCAACCTTCGAAGGAAAACAAGGTGTGCTACTAACAAATGCACAAGCCTTTGAATACATTGCAAACAAACCGATGAATTCCTTTGCACATATTCAACTGAACGGCCCTATTACAGCACTTACAAAAGATGCAAATGAATTATGGGATGCCTTTACGAGTGGTAGCTTCGTACCAGATATGGAGCACTGGCCTAAGCAACCATCTTGGAAAGTTCAAAACACGCCAATTGAAGATGACACATTAGCATCTCTTTTCTCAGCAGCAGTTAATGAAAGCATATTACAAGACAATCGCTCAAATGACGGCTGGGAAGATGCTAAAAGACTATATGAACATTACGACTTTACGAAAAGACAATTGGAAACAGCACTACATGAAGAAGATTGGCTTCGAAAAATTGGTTATATTGAAGATGATCTTCCGTTTACAATCGGACTAAGACTGCAAGAACCACAAGAAGAATTTGAAATGTGGAAGCTTGAAACAATTGTGACACCAAAACGCGGGGCGCATCGCATATATGTATATGAAAACATCGATTCCTTACCGAAAAGATGGCACGATTACGAAGAACGGATTACAGAAACACAAGAAGGTTTTAGTAAGCTCATACCGTGGTTAAAAGAAGGAGATATATTCCGAAACGAGCTCTTTGAAACCGAAGCGTGGAACTTCTTAACAGAAGCAAGCAATGAATTACTTGCAGCCGGCATTACAATTTTACTACCATCATGGTGGCAAAATTTAAAAGCAACAAAACCGAAATTACGTGTCCAGCTGAAGCAAAATACAGTACAAACACAATCGTTCTTTGGTATGAATACGCTCGTTAATTTTGACTGGCGCATTTCGACGAACGGCATTGATTTATCAGAAAGCGAATTTTTCGAACTCGTTGAACAAAACAAACGGCTATTTAATATAAACGGTCAATGGATGCGACTAGATCCAGCCTTTATCGAAGAAGTAAGGAAACTCATGAACCGTGCCGATAAATACGGACTAGAGATGAAAGATGTTTTGCAACAACATTTATCAAATACGGCTGAAACAGAAATTGTAGAAGATGATAGTCCGTTTACTGATATTGAAATCGAACTAGATGGATATTATGAGGAACTATTCCAAAAGCTGCTTCATATTGGAGATATTCCAAAAGTAGATGTCCCTACTTCACTAAACGCAACACTTCGTCCGTATCAACAACACGGCATTGAATGGTTATTATATTTACGAAAGCTTGGATTTGGAGCATTGCTAGCTGACGATATGGGACTCGGGAAAAGTATTCAAACAATCTCTTACTTACTATATATAAAAGAAAACAATCTCAAAACAGGCCCTGCATTAATCGTAGCGCCGACATCTGTTCTTGGAAATTGGCAAAAAGAATTTGAGCGTTTCGCACCGAATTTACGTGTTCAATTACATTACGGAAGTAATAGAGATAAAGGCAATTCATTTGAAGATTTCCTTCAATCGGCAGATGTTGTATTAACATCTTATGCATTGGCTCAGCTCGATGAGGAAGAATTGACTTCATTATGCTGGGATGCTGTTATTTTGGATGAAGCACAAAATATTAAGAACCCACATACGAAACAGTCGAAAGCAGTACGAAACTTGCAAGCAAATCACAAAATCGCTTTAACTGGTACGCCGATGGAAAATCGCCTCGCTGAACTTTGGTCCATTTTCGACTTTATTAATCATGGATATCTCGGAAGCTTAGGGCAATTCCAACGCCGCTTCGTCACACCAATTGAAAAAGATCGTGATGAAGGAAAAATCCAGCAAGTTCAACGGTTTATCTCACCATTTTTACTGCGCCGAACGAAGAAAGATCAAACAGTCGCATTAAATTTACCAGATAAACAAGAACAAAAAGCTTACTGTCCTCTTACTGGTGAACAAGCTTCCTTATATGAACAACTTGTTCAAGATACACTGCAAAATGTCGAAGGATTAAGTGGAATTGAAAGACGCGGCTTTATATTACTTATGCTGAACAAGCTAAAACAAATTTGTAATCATCCAGCTCTTTATTTAAAAGAAGAAGAGCCACAAAATGTCGTTGAACGCTCTATGAAAACAAAAACGTTAATGGAGCTCATCGAAAATATAAAAGATCAAAATGAAAGTTGCCTCATCTTCACTCAATATATCGGCATGGGGAACATGCTAAAACGTGTGCTAGAAGAAAAATTCGGCCAGCGTGTCCTCTTCTTAAACGGGAGTGTACCGAAAAAAGATCGCGACAAGATGATTGAGGAGTTCCAAAACGGAACGTATGACATTTTTATCTTATCCTTAAAAGCTGGCGGAACAGGATTAAACTTAACCGCTGCCAACCATGTCATTCACTACGATCGTTGGTGGAACCCAGCTGTGGAAAATCAAGCAACAGACCGCGCATATCGCATTGGTCAAAAACGATTTGTTCATGTTCACAAACTCATTACAACAGGAACATTAGAAGAAAAAATTGATGAAATGCTAGAAAGAAAACAATCTCTAAACAATGCGGTCATCACAAGCGATAGCTGGATGACTGAACTATCAACAGACGAACTAAAAGAATTACTTGGTGTATAAAGTGAAACTTTAATCAGTGGAGGTTTTACTCCCCGCAAAAAAAGCGCTAATCTTATTTGAGATTAGCGCTTTTTTCTATTCCAAAACCAATTACTTATTATAATTCCCGTTAATCCGCCGCACGTATCAAGCAATGAATCTTGCCACATTGGTGTACGGTCTCCCGTATACCATTGGTGAATTTCATCAAATGTTGCATAACCCGCAACGAAAAGAAGGGCATATATAAAACATCTTTTCCTCGAATGACCTGATCGATGAAAAGCGTAATAAATCAATGAACCTAGCATAAAGAACACCATAAAATGAGCACCTTTACGAAGGAAAAACTCAATAAATCCGCCTACACCTTTATTCGCAATACTAACAGGGGTTCCTCCACCATAATCGATAGATACCCATGAAAAATGCTCTTTCACAAATTCAACATTTACATATTGTTCAATATCTGAACGCATATCCTGCTTTTTATATGGTTGTGCCGAAGAATAGAAAATCAGCCCCATCCATAGTAATACAGGAATCCAAAATAACCATTTACGATTCATTATCCAGAATTCTCCTCTCTTAATCTTTTAAGGGTACCAAAAAAAAGAAAAAATTTCACGCCAAAACATGACATTTGTACCCTATTTATAAAGTGAAAGGAGGTGATACACATGGCAATTGAAACAATCGTAATGGATTTAACTTTACGTCTTGTCTTAAACAACGGATTAGATAAGAACGGCAAAACAGTTTTCAAGAGCAAACAATTTAAACGTGTTAAAACAAATGCGAGCTTAGATCAAGTACACAACGTAGCTCATGCTCTAGCTTCCTTACAAGCATCACCACTTCACGCTGTACAACTTGTAAGCACATCAGATCTTTCTAAACTATAAAGTAAAACTCGGATCAGTGGGGATTTTATTCATCCCCGCTGAGTATTAGACCGCAATTTAACCGGCAGACCCAAATCCCATAAATAGCTTGATAAATACAAAGGAGGGAATAACACATGCAAGTACTAGAGTTGATTTTCGCAAAAGAAGATGGAAAAACAGTCGTTTTTTCTATCGATACGCCCATCACACCAATCGATGCACAAGTCGTAAATCAAGTAATGGATACAATCCTCGCCTCATCTGTATTTTCATCCATTGATGAAAATACACGAAAAAAGGGAGCTCGCCTTGTAGAAAAAAATGTATCTGAAGTTCCAATTACTCTATAAAATGAAAAAGGCGAATCTGCATCATTTTGCAGATTCGTCTTTTTTCTTCGGCATTTCAATCGGAATAAAAATCTTTGAGAAACCGACGCATACGTACTTATAATGTTCTTCACCTATATCAAACTCAGTCGTATATGTTGAGAAGAATATATAATCATTTCGCTTCGTATAATGATCAATTAATAACCCAACTTGTGGCTCAACATACTTTTTCGCTAACTTTTTACCGGCCGATGCCAAGTCGCCAAGGAGACCCTCTTCATTCTCTTTTTGAACTTCATCTAGCTTCTTACTCACATCATTACGCTTCATAAACTGCTTCGCTGCCCATTCTGTATATTCGCCCTTACTCGGATTACTGTTTGCTAAATATACTAGGAGAACGACAACTAAAGCCATAATAATATACTTTTTCTTCATACTATATCACCGCCTACTCTTTTCTATTTTCATATATATGTACAAGCGATGCAAATTAGAAAGACTATCACCTATTGATTGTAAACGAATAGCCAAAATTTACAATATGAAATAGAATATTAACAGTAAATTTACTTAATTTATATATAATTATATTCGGAATGAAAATTATAAGGGAGGATATAGAATTATGGATAATGAAAACAACATTTTTATTTCTAGTTCTACAATGATGCTTGAACCATGTAAACACCCTTATTACCGTACAAAAATTATTGACAGTAGCGGAAACCATCTTTACTCCTGTCAAACTGCTCTCCAACTTATACAGAAATCTTGTCTAACAAATATTCATTCTACTTATCAAGGGAGACGTAATGCTGTAAAAACAAAATTTAAATTTAAACAAAACGTTCCAATTCCGATCAATCATAGAGAATATATTTGTGCTTTCCCAACAGAATCTCCTGCTTCTCCAAATTGTATTTGGCTTTTCTTCAAACATGTTCATACAATAGAGTTTTTCAAAAAAGCTAAACGAGCTAAAATTCATTTTTCAAACGGAGCTACCGTAACGATACAAATTAGCCCCCATAAGTTAAGCCAGCAATTATGGAAAGCTGGATATGTATTATCCCAAATGAACATGCAAGATTCATCACCTTAATAACAAATAGAATGGAAGGTAGTATTTCCTTACCTTCCATTCTATTTTCTATTTTTATCCTTTTACACTATCTCGCATTTTCTCGAGTGCTTGCCGATACATCCATCTTACTTGATAATATGTCATTTCCGTCTCTAAAGCGATTTCTCCCATCGTCTTCCCTGCAAAAAAACGTTCAAAAATAATATACTTCTCCGTCTCATCTAACACGCTCATAAAATCCTTCACTCTTATTTCAACGTCCTCAAAATGAAAGATATCCTCATACTCTCCTACACATACACATCTCTCCTGCACTGCGAACTCTTTCTTCAATCTCTCTAATATATAACCTCGCACCGTTACAACTGCATATGCAGGGAAATACCCCTTCTTTTCATCAAATCTTTCATACGCATGCCAAAGACCGATTAAACCACATTGATAATACTCTTCATAATCTTTACGAATACCTAATTTCTTTATTTGATTTACAATCATCCCTTCATACAAAACAACTGCCTCTTTAAAAGTCGCTGGCTTCACACAGTACCCGTTTCTAAAAGGTATACCTTTCTAGTATTCCGCGGTACCTTCACAATATAAAAATAAAGAAAAGATTTCACTGTGAGTCATTTCAAATACTACCGACGGAATTTGAAATTACACTATGTAGAATTTGAAATTCTGTTGGTGGTATTGGAAATAGGGGTAAAAATAAAAAAGGTGACTCTTGGAAGAGCCACCTTTTCTATCTTATTTCCTTATTGGAACATACCTTGTAAAGCTCCGATTCCAAGAGTTAAAACAAAGAAAACAATAGTAATAATTGTTGCCTGCTTTTTAGTCAAACCTGCTGTAATTTGAAGACCTAGCCATGTAACTACATATCCCCAAATTGTAAACACTTCAAATTTACTTACAATACCTTTTACAACACCACTACTCGAGGCGAAAATTGGCCCTAGGCCAGTGTACATTTCTTGACCCGATCCACCTAAAACATAAGCTAAAATTATATTTATTAATACACCAATTAATGAAATAACACTTGAATATACAGTAATCGCCAATAATTTTTTATAAGAAGTATCATTGCTCATAAACACCATTAATACTTTATACACTACAGCACTTAGTAAGAAACTAAATCCCATACCAAGAGCACCTACACCGAATCCCATACCATATGTCATTCCAGCTGAAACAGTAACACCTAACTCCTTATTGAGCTCAATTGCTTCAGGTGTTAGAGAATATACATAAGCAGCAAATCCCCCAATAAGTCCACCTAATAAAACAAGTAGCCAAAACGCTCCCCAAACTGCATTACTCGTTTTCATTCTTTCGAACTGCACTCCAGGAGAAGTGATCATTCCGAACAATGATGGCTTTTCTCCACCAACTTTTTGCGTATTCAAATTAGCTTCCATTATAACGCCTCCTTCTATTTATATAACCCGTTCTAACGGGCGGTTCACTTCCTCATGCAAGAGGCTACGAACCGCCCACTAGAACGGTAATGTGTAGTTCTACTACACTATTAATTACTCATAACGCAATGCTTCAATTGGATCTAATTTCGCAGCTTTATTTGCTGGAATTAATCCGAAAATAATACCGAGTGTCATCGAGAACAGTACGCCTCCAACGACAACTTCCCATGAAACGAGTGGTGGCCATTTTGCGAATGTAGAAACGATATATGCTCCGCCATACCCAAGGCCAATTCCGATTAAACCACCTAGAAGCGTCAACATAACTGCTTCAATTAAAAACTGTAATAAAATTTTACTACGTGTTGCTCCAAGTGCTTTACGTACACCAATTTCACGTGTACGCTCCGTTACAGATACAAGCATGATGTTCATAACACCAATTCCACCAACGACTAATGAAATACCAGCGATACCACCGATGATCATTGTCATAATACCAGTCATCTTCGAAATACCTTCTTGAATTTCTTTTAAATTCATAACTTCATATTTACCGGTTGCATCAGTAGGTTTACGACTATTTAAAACATCTGCAGCTTTTTTACCTGCTTTTTCTAGATTATCTACATTTTTTGCTTGAACAGAAATATTTTGAATTTCATCTTTTCCATACAATGTCGGCCATAATGAAATTGGAACTAGTGCTTCTGATGGTCCCATTCCCATAAACTCATTATCTGATTTGTAGACACCGATAATTTGCATCGGTTGACCTTTCATTTCAATAATTTTACCGACTGGATTGGCATCTTTAAACACCTTTTCTTCCATTTGTTTACTAATCATGACAACGTTATTACCTTGATCCACATCTGATTCTTGTAAAGAACGTCCCTTTAACAACTTTACTTTATTTACTGCAAAGTACTCACTATCTAATCCAGTAATACTCACCATTTCTTTTTTATCTTCAATATCAAGTGGTTCCATGCTGGAATTTGTTGTTACCACATGTGAAATTTCTGGAATTTTTTTAATTTCAAAAATGTCTTCTTCAGTTATCTTCGGTGCTTCTACCATTCCCATACCGAAAGGATCGTTTATATCTGCACTATAATGAATCGGAACCGTTTGATTACCTGCCCCAACGAACTGCGATTTCAATGCAGCTTCTCCGCCTTGCCCAATTGCAACGACAGTAATAATCGAACCTACCCCGATGATAATACCGAGCATCGTAAGAGCTGAACGCAGTTTATGAGCTAAAATAGAAGACAGGGCAATTTTTATACTATCTAGTAAACTCATACCGCACACCTTCTATCTTCTGTAACTTTCCCGTCTCGCAGTACAATGCGGCGGGAAGAATATGCTGCTACTTCCTCTTCATGCGTAACCATAACAATCGTCGTACCTTCTGCATTAAGCTTCGTGAAAATATCCATAACTTGCTCACCAGACTTCGTATCAAGTGCACCAGTCGGTTCATCGGCCATAATGAACGTTGGATTATTCGCAATCGCTCTTGCAATCGCTACACGCTGCTTCTGTCCACCTGATAACTCATTTGGTAAATGATGCACGCGATCTGCCAATCCAACTTTACCTAACGCCTCCAAAGCACGTTTGCGACGCTCCGCTTTCTTCACGCCACCATATACGAGCGGAAGCTCAACATTTTCCACTGCTGAAAGACGAGGTAGTAAATTAAAATGCTGAAATACAAAGCCAATATATTCATTACGAATTAAAGCAAGCTTTGACTCGTCTGCTGTTAAGATATTCACGTCATTCAGCATATATTCGCCTTCTGTTGGACGATCTAAACAACCGATAATATTCATAAGCGTCGACTTACCAGAGCCAGACGGTCCCATAATCGAAACGAACTCACCGCTCTGAATTGTTAAACTAATACCATGCAAAATCGGCACCGCCAATTTCCCTTGATAATACGTTTTAGCAATATTATTTAACGTAATCATTTCTCTTTCACTTCCATTCCGTCATACACATCGTCGGAAGGATTTTTAACCACCTTTTGCCCCACTGTTACGC
The DNA here is from genome assembly GCF_051781745.1 of Bacillus cereus group sp. Bce019. Classification (NCBI taxonomy): domain Bacteria; kingdom Bacillati; phylum Bacillota; class Bacilli; order Caryophanales; family Bacillaceae; genus Bacillus; species Bacillus cereus group sp. Bce019. The sequence continues at coordinate 8,924 of NZ_JBPWJX010000018.1, read as the reverse complement.
CTTCTACAACCTCTGTCCAGTCTCCATCAGTAGAACCTTTTTTCACATTTTGTTTACGAAGCTTCCCTTTATCCTCAACATAAACAAATGCATCATCGCCTTTTTCTACAATGCTTTTACTTGGAACAGCAATCATCGTCTTATTCTCTAAGTTTACTTGCAGAGAAACGTGATAACCTGGAGATAAACCATCTTGACTATCAAGGCTAGCTTTATATGTATATTGGGACATATTTTGAGTTGCTTCACCCATGCCGCCAGCTTGCGCCATCTCTGCACTTGTTGGGAACTCACTTACCTCTGTAATCTTACCTGTCCACTTCTTCTTATTATTTGCTTTCGCCGTTACAGTGAATGTTTGATCCTTTTGAATTTGTGACTTCTGAAGCTCAGTTAACGTACCTTGAACTTGGAATGGATCTTTAGAAGCTACTTGTAAAAACGCTTTTCCTTGACCACCTAACGCTTGAGATGAACTTTGTGCCGCATCTTTATCTAACTTTTGAACAACACCAGCAAAATTACTATAAATCGTAAGTTCTTTCTGCTTCTTACTTAACTCTTCTTTCTGCAACTTTCCTTTTTCTTTCTCAAGGTCAATTGTTTTTTGTCCTATCTCTAACTCGTTTACTTGCTCGTCCATCGGATCTGTTACTTCTTTCCCAGCTCCGCTATCTTTTGCCTTCTTAATTTCTTTCTTTAAAGAATCAATCTTCTTTTTCCCTTGATCATAACGCATATCCGCCATCTTCTGATCAAGCTCAGCTTGCTTCATTTGAAGGTTAATCTCTTCATTATCATAAGAGAATAACTTCGTGCCTTTCTCTACCTCTTGCCCTTCTTTTACCTCAATATCTTTCACTTTCCCTTTGGCCGGATCTGCATAGAAACTTTCAATATTACCAGGCTTCACCTGACCAGAAATTAACTTCGTATTATTCAGCTTACGCTCTGTCACTTTCTCAAAACTTACAGCATCAGCATTTGTTGATGCACCCTTCTTCTTACCTTGCATAACAAAAATATTAATTGCTGCTACAATAACAATTAGTGCAATAACCCCAATAATAATCCATTTCTTCTTCTTGTTTGGAGTACGAACCGTATTTGGTAACATATTCTCTCTCCCTTTATAAATTAATAGTTTAATAAATACCATAATTGTATAAAACTTTCTGAAAATAAATTGTATATTATTACAATCTTTTTACAAAGTTTTACACATCCATTTATATTGTAACAAAAATTCCAATGATTAGAAATATGACATTATATCTTTTAAGATAGATTTAAGGAAAGATTATATTATATAGAAAAAGCCATCCAAAATGATAATTGGATAGCTTTTTCAAACAAAATATTACGCTACTTTAGGATCTTTTCTCTCATGTCCACGTTGAACAATAAATAAGAAGATTGTTGATAAAATTGCTCCTGTTAATAGTAAGATGAAACAACCATCCCAGCCAGAACGATCAACAATAACACCAATTGCTGCGTTAGCTACAAGACTTCCGCCTACATAACCAAATAGACCACACATACCAACTGTCGTACCTACTGCAAATTTCGGTACTAATTCCATGGCACTTAAACCGATTAAGAACTGTGGTACATAAATTAAACAACCGATAATAGAAACTGCAATACTTACAACAAGTACGCTAGTTGCTTGCCAATATATAAACGTACCAATAACAACTCCAACCATACTAATAATACATAATGGCATACGTTTTCCTTTAAATAATTTATCACTTAAAAAACCAACGATTAATGAACTTGGAATTGCCATACCTTCAAAGATTGCATATGCCGCATGCGCTTCTGCTTTTGAAAATCCTTTAACTGTCGTTAAATAAAGTGGAACCCAGTTAATAACACCAAAACGAATTAAATAAACAAAAGCATTCGCAATACATAAGAACCATACAAATTTATTTTTCACTACATACTTCATTAAAATTTCTTTTGGTGACATCTTGTTAGCATTATCTGCTTTTTCAAGATTTTCATAGTCATTACGATACTCATCAATTGGAGGAAGACCTTCAGATTCTGGTGTATCCTTCGCATTGATCCAAACAAGCACTGCAATTACCATTGCGATAATCGCAGGGAAAATAAACACGCCACCTTGCCAATGATTTTCACCGAAAATACCTACGCCAATTCCGACAAGTGGTGGCACAAGCATTCCACCAACGTTGTGTGAAATATTCCAAAGACCTGTTTTCGTACCACGTTCTTTCTTCGAGAACCATTTCGTCATAACAATACTACAAGGTGGTGCTCCCATACCTTGCACAATACCGTTAACAACAAGTAATGTAACAATCATCCCAAATGATGAGGCAAAACCGAAACAAATATTTACAAGCCCTGATAAGAATAAACCGACTGCGATAAAGCGCTGGGCGAAAGCTTTATCTGATAAATTCCCCATAAAGAACTTACTAAATCCATAAACAATTGCCATTACTGAACCTAGTAGACCAATTTCAGCTGTACTAAAACCATATTCTTGTACTAAATACGTACTTGATAACGTAAAGTTACTACGAACTAAATAATAAGCAGCATATCCCACTGAAATCCCGATTAACACACGAATACGTAGTAATCGATATACACGGTCGATCATATCCGCTGGCAATCTTTCAATTGCAGGTGCTGGCTTGAGCCATTTAAACATATAATTTCGTCTCCTTTTCTCACTTCAGAGAGAGACGCTGTCTATTCCATATCTCGATTATTCCGCTATTTGATATATTTTGGTTCGTTCTTCTAACCGGCTGTCCTTCTATTTCTTTCTCATTCTTCGCAAACATCGTTGGTACGCCAAACGACACTTTTTCTAAAATATGCCCCGCTTCTTCTGATAAACAATAATCAATAAATAAATCCGCAATAATACCACTCGGTGCACGTTTTAGTTTCGAAATTGCATTAACGGATAACCCTGTTTGCTCAGGTTCGTTACTTAAAATCGGAAAGCCTTGTTTTTGAAGCATTCTCTGATCTCCCATAAAGTTGATGCCTATCATATATTCACCGCTCGCAACAAGTTCTGCTGGGATGTAACCATTCACTGTTACTTCTCCAACTTGTTCCGCCAGATTCTTCACATATTCCTTCGCTTCCGCTTCACCTAACGTATCAATCAGTGATTGGAAAAACGTATATGCTGTACCTGAAACATTTGGATCGGGCATGACAATCTTTCCCTTATATACTGGATTCAATAAATCTTTCCATCTTAACGGATACGAGAGACCGAGCGGCGCTATTTCCTCGTTCCACCGCTCTTTATTAATCGCAATTGCCAGCTTCTCCACTTCATAACCGTACCAATAACTATCTTTATCTTTAACAGTTTTTGAAATACGATTTGCATGTTGGCTTATCACAGGAATAGAAAGATTTTTTTGCTTCATCATTTGATGCGCATCTACTGTACCGCCAATAATAATATCCGCCTTCGGATTTCCGGCTTCTTCTTCCACTCTACGAAGAAGTTCTTCTGTTGAAAGACGAATAAATTCATACGTACATCCGCGCGGCTTACAAAATGATGAAAGTAACGCTTCACCAACTTCCTCACGAGCCGCTACATACGCAACAATATGACGATCATCCAAAATAGGGAGACCATTTTTACTATATTTAATAGAGGTTGTATCTCGAGAGCAACTAGACATCGCTCCTCCAATTACTAGCAAAAAGAAGAAAAAGGCTATCTTTCTCATGACGCATTCTCCTTTACGAATAACTCTGCTAGAGAGCTTTTCATATACATGACATTTCCGTTATTATCACCGAGATATTGCACAACAAAGTACGATGGATACACAGAAATCGTAAGAATATCTTCACGATCATTCTTTACACGCTTACCTGTTTTATAAGCTGTAATATAAGCAATCGGTTCATTCTGCGATTGTAATAACTTCTGAATTTCTCCGTAATCTGTAATTTGCTTTGCGTACCGAATAGAATCCAGTATGTGCGTAAGATTGATAGTACGTACCACATCACCTTGACGTACTACGACATCCTTTGCTGAAGCAAAGAAATCACTAATACGCTCTGGCGTGTAATACAGGCTTAATAAATACGTTTGAAGTGCTGAAATCATCGGATCCATGCCATTCTTTCCGTATACATTTTCCCCATACTGGAACAAGTCACCTACTGCAAAAGTACGCTTATGTCCATTCAAGTACGTTACTTCTCCAGTAAATACTTGTTCTTGGCTCTTAACGCCCTCAGGCTCTATTCGAATTCGGTCAAAGAATGAAACAATCGTATGCAAACGAACTTCATCCGTTACAACAATTTCTCCCCACTTTTCATGTCTTACTTTCACTTCAATTGGAAGAGATTCATTCACCCTTTGTAAAACGGCTTGTTTATCATTTACAATGTTGATTCGATTATAGATTTGCTTCTCCATAACATAAAACAAAACAAGAGAAACAATCATACAAATGACAAACATAAGAATTTGAAATGATAGCCTTTTCATTTCTGCCTACCTCCAAGATAAAAAAACGTTGTTTCGAAAATACCGCATAATTGTTTCATAAATGTATCATTTAACCGCTTTCAAGTTTTTTATGTCTTCCATCCTTCTCGGAAGCAAAAATGTAATGAATATTGTAGTACCTACTTCTTCACTACTCTCAATCCGCATGCTTCCGCCCTGCTTACTCATAATCTCCTGACAAATATACAAACCATAACCATTCCCGTAACTAGAAGGAAGTGCCTTTCCTTTCGGAGACTCATTCCACTCCGCAAGCACCACTTCATCTATACCGATCCCATCATCATGAACAAAGACCTTCGCCTCATGCTCATTTACAATTACATTCATACGAATGTGCGAAGCATCACTATACTTAATTGCATTATCAAGCACATTTAAAAAAATTTGCTTCGTCTTATCAAAATCCGCAACAACATGTACATCCGTTAACTCATTTATCACTTCAATTTCAAACTGATTTAGACGAGGCTTCACAATTGAAACTGCTTCCTCTGCCAATTCCTTTATGTTCACAACTGTAGGAGACACTTCAAACGTACTCGTTCCATATTTCGAGGACTTAAGCAGCTCCTCTACAAGTGATAATAAACGCTCACTTTCCACAGCCACATAACGGAGACTTTCCTGTACATCTTCTTTCGATTGTAACTTCGGAATTAAATCAACATAACCGATAATTGCCGTTAGCGGTGTTTTTAGCTCATGCGTAATACGGTCTAGGAAATCTTTCTGCTTCTCTTTCTCCTCCTGCAATTGCTTAATATGCAGCTCAATTCCATCAGCCATCGCATTAAAAGATGCTGAAAGCTGAGCGATTTCCACGTACTCATTTAACTCAATCTTACTCTTATAATCACCATTCGCGAGCCTCTGTGCCATTTGTCTCAACTGATCAATTGGTTTATGAAGAGACTTCGCCAAACGAATCGCAAAGAAAATACCGGTAGCAACTAAACAAAGAGACGTCATTAAGAAAGTCCAGCTCACATTTGTTAAAACTTCCTTCTCACCCGTTAACTCATTTATAAAACGAATACTTCCAATGACATCGTTTCCATAATAAACCGGGCTTGAAAACAAAAGAATAGGAGCTGGATCCGCCTCCTCAAAAACATAAGACTTCTTTCCCTTCAAGGAACTCTCAATGTCGATGTTACGGTGAAGCAATGCTCCTTTTTGTGTATCTGCAACAACATCGCCATTCTTCCCGATCATCTGCACACGGACATCCATACGCTTCGCTAAATACGACGCAATTAAAAGTGAATTCGGACCAAGCGTATCCACTTCTGCTTCCTTCTCTAAATAATTCATCGTATAAATTTGTGCTTCTACACTTAACTTTTCTAAAGAATCTGCTGCGTTATGATACATATTCTTTTCTAACGTAATATAAACAACTGCATATAAAAGAACAAAAATCGGAATTAACAACCCAACTATTCCAAACACCATATTTCGCTTTAAAGACATACCATCACCACTTAACAATCCAGTTTATAGCCCACGCCATAAATTGTCTTAATATATTCTCCGCTCGTCCCAAGCTTCTTTCGAAGTCTCTGCACCATAATATCAACCGCTCTCGTATTTCCGATATACTCAAATCCCCATACTTTCTCAAGCAACTCATCCCTCATAAACACACGCTGCGGATTTGAAACAAACAACTGACATAAATTAAACTCTCGGTACGTTAACTGAATCTCTTGTCCACTCACATGTACCTTTCTTTCCTTAGGACAAATCACTATCTCTCCAGCCTCAATTACTTCATGACTTACAGCCGCCTCCGTCTTCTTTACACGCCGCGCCATATTCTTAACCCGAAGAATAAGCTCCGCATAATTAAACGGCTTCGTCACATAATCATCAGCACCAAGCTGCAAGCCAAGCAACTTATCATTCATCTGACTCTTTGCCGTTAACATAAGCACCGGTATATCCCTATCCCTCTCACGGAACAAACGAAGCAACTCATACCCATCCGTATCCGGAAGCATAACATCCAAAATCAATACATCCGGCCCTTCATTCCATTTCTCTAAAGCTTCTCTCCCATCAGCCGCTGCCAATACTTCATAACCTTCCATCTCCAGCTGCATCCGAATCAAATTACGGATACTCGATTCATCATCAACCACAAGTATTTTCATCATTCTCCTCCTTCCATCATGTATTATAGTACAGTTTAGTATAGCAAAAATCGTACAAAAAAAGAGAGGGTATTGTCGAACATATTTTGTCGACGATACCCTCTCCCCTTTTATTATTTAGCTACAAAATAATCCGTTACATATTGTGCCCAAACTTCATGACCTTTAGCAGTTGGGAAACCAAACTCTTCTTTTAAGTATGGTAGGATAGCCTTTGTCGATGCATCCGGCCATGCTGCCCAATGATCAATATATGTATAATTATTTTGCATCGCAAATTGTTTTAATGCTTCAATTGCTTTCGGGTAATTTTTCGCACCATACACTGGATTTGATGGTTGAATCATAATTGTAGCGCCCTTTGCACTAGTAGAAAGTGCTTGAACAAATTTCTGTGTACTCGCAACAGAGTTCCCATTACCAGTTTTACCGTTATCAGTAATAAATGGTGGCTCAAATAAAATTACATCTGGATTCTCTTTCGCAATCTCTTTATCACGCTTATTCGCGATTAACTCTTCTGTGCTTTCACCCTTATATTCCTTTACAGTCACATTCCATAAACCTTTACCGTAAGCAGTTTCTAAATTAGACGTTAACTTAGCTGCCCAAGCACCTTTTTCAGATGAAGAAGCTTCATCACCAACAATAACAAGATTTACTGCCTTTTTATCCTCAGCAGCTTTCTTTAACTTCTCTTTCACTGCATCTGGCAAATTCTTCGCATATGCTTCATTAAAAGATGACTTCGTATCTTGTTTCTTCTCTTCCTTTTTCTCTTCTTTCTTCGCTCCGCTATCTTTCACTTCAGCCTTTGTTTGCGTTACTTCACTCGTTTGTCCTGTTGCATTTGCAACCTTCTTATTCCAGTACAATTTACCGCTCACAATCGAAGCAACAAACAATACAAAAACAACAAGGACAAGTACTGCTTTCTTATTCATCGATTCACCTCATCTATTAATCTCACAATATATAATACTAATATAAATCCACGCAAAAATAAACCCAACTCCTTCCAAAGGAGTTGGGTTATTACATACTACTTAGTCACTTCAAGATGTGCTCTTAATTTATTCGTTAAATCTTGTTTTGCAGCATCTGGAACATAGTAGTACCAAATACCATCAGCAGCTTTGTGGCCATCACCCGGGATTTGGATATCCTCACTATTTTTCAAACAATCTTTATAATTCTTTTGCATATCAAACATTTGATCTTGCGTTAAGTTTGTTTTCACGTTCTTTTGGATTGCTGTAAGTACATCTCCATAGCTTGTTAAAGAAGAGAAGGTTGCACCTTTCTTAATAACAGCTTGCATCACTTGACGTTGACGCATTTGACGACCGAAGTCGCCTCGTGGGTCTTCTTTGCGCATACGTGTATATGCTAGAGCTTGATCACCTGTTAAGTGAATATTCCCTTTCTGGAAGTGTTTCCCTTCTAGGGAGAATTCTAAATCATTATTAACATCGACACCGCCTACTGCATCTACAATATCTTTAAACCCTTCCATGTTTACTTCAATATAGTAATTGATAGGAACATTTAAGAATTTTTCTACTGTCGCTACAGACATGTCTACGCCACCAAATGCGTACGCATGGTTGATTTTATCACTTTTTCCTTTTCCAACGATCTCTGTGTATGTATCACGAGGGATACTTACTGTTTTCATTGAATTATTTTTTGGATTTAACGTGATGACCATTAATGAATCTGAACGACCTTTATCTTTACCGCGCTCATCTGCACCTAATAGTAAAATTGAAACAGGTTCAGATTTATTGATTTTTTCTTCTTGTTTATTACCTTGATCACGTTTTAATGGTTTATGAACTTCATCTAATGTTTTTGAAACAGAAGAATATATATTATAAGCGTAAGCTCCTCCACCTATAATTAGTACTCCTATGATTCCTAATATCCAAAATAGGATTTTCTTTTTCATGCTTTTAACCTTCTTTCTTCAGGTACCGCTATCAAATTATTATAACTTCAAAATATAAAATACATTATACATGTAATTCGATTTTTAAGCCAAACTATATTGATAACTCAATGAAAGTTTTAGCAACCTATAACCAATTCTCTAGTTACTAACTTTTTGATATCCAGTCTTATTTTCAGACTGCCACCTCCAAGAATCTGCACACATTTCTTCTAATCCGCGTGTTGCCTCCCAGCCTAATTCACGCTTTGCTTTCGATGCATCA
>NZ_JBPWJX010000017.1:0-131233 GCF_051781745.1 Bacillus cereus group sp. Bce019 | reverse complement strand
CAACTTACAATATATCAACGATTTTTTCAATATATCTATCACAACTTACAATATATCAACGATTTTTTCAATATATCTATCACAACTTACAATATATCAACGATTTTTTCAATATATCGATTTTTCGACAAATATCAGCATGATTAAAATGAAGCTACCTTTTCTTCCGCCACTTCTACAATTTCTAAAATTTGTAGCAGACTCTCCACTTCATAAGTCGGGTTAACATCTGTCCCGTTTTCTTTCAAACTCGGATTATACCAACACGTATCAATGCCGTAATCTTCTCCGCCTTTCATATCAGAAGTTAACGAATCTCCAACCATTAGTACGCTTGATTTATCAGTAATCCCAAACTTCTCAAACGCATAATCAAAAATCTCACGTGCTGGTTTTTGATGACCAACTTCTTCAGAAATAATAATGTGATCAAAGAAATTACATAAAGGCGAATTTCCGATTCTTGATTGTTGCACCTTCGTATATCCATTCGTAATAATACCTAACTTGCAATCTTGTAGATTTTCACATAATTGTACTGCGCCTTCTATAAGATGTACTTCTTTCCCTAAGTTTTCAAGATATACATCACTAAATTGCTGTGCATCTACGTCTATATTATGAAGTGCAAATAATTGTCTAAATCGATCTACTGCTAATTCACTTAGCGTAATCATTTTATTTTCTAAATCTCTCCATAATCCATTACTAATCTCTTTATAGCTTGCAAGATAATCATTATACCCTGTAGGCATATCAAACTGTACAAACGCATTATGTAATGCGTGTCTTTCCGTTTCAGGGAAATCTAATAATGTATCATCTACGTCGAATAATATAACTTTGTATTTCATGATGTTCTCCTCAATTCCTATTTTAAAAGCTTCGTTCTCATTGTTTAAAATTTATTTAATTCTTTTAACTAAAGCACACTTTAATTCAATTTTTATATAACTAAAACTACACCTCTGCGTTTAATAACTTATAATCATTATTAAAATAAGCATGTATCATGTGTCCACCAAATAAATCTCCATCATGATATTCACAGTATATATCATTTTCTCTAATTTCAATTTCATAGAGCGTAATTGCTTTTGCAAATTTTTCTTTCGTTATATCATATTCTCCTGCATCTACAGCATCCCAATTTAAATGTTCATCATTCTCATCATACTCAGGCCAAAAATCATTTTTGTAATTTATCAATTTTTCTGCTATGGCTACTTTAGCCTTTTTATCAAATTCTTCTATACATAAAAAAAGCTTCTCTGCCCTTTTAATCATCTCATTAACATCTACATATTCATTTCTAATATCCAATTGCCAATGTATTTCCCCATTTTTTTGCTGATATGCTTTACATGTCTCATTAAAGGTAAACAATCCTATTAATTCACTTTTTATTGATTTCCCCATCTCCTAATTTCCTTTCTATTATGATAACCCTCCATCAAATACATAGACATTTTCTTGCTTTTTCCCTATAGTTCATTATAGAAATCACTATAAATCACACGACTTTACCGTCACTTAACATAATAACACGATAGTAATATAAGTTTATATATTTCATTATGAGGCGCTTAACCTGCTCTTTATTGAATACACCATTATCTTCTATTTTCAACTACGCTATAAGTAAAAGGAGGCTAATCCGCTCAGCCTCCTTTTACTTATTAGTCTTCTAGTAATAACTCTTTCATTTCCCCTAACGACTCTTTCGTAAAGCCAAGGGCCCTTTCAGCGTATGCTTCAACTGATCTGTATTGCTTTTGAATTTCACCAATCGCAGCTTGCAAGTATTCAGCACGTGCTTCAAACATCGCACCTAATATCTCTCTACTCTCATCGTTTTGTAGTTTTGCACCTAAAAAGGCCATCATTTTCTCGTTTAACTTTTCACGGAAACCGTTACTTAGTAAATAATCTTCCATTACTGTTTTCTCTGGTACACCTAGTAAAAGTAATAATAATGCTGATCCAAATCCAGTACGGTCTTTCCCAGCTGTACAATGGTTTACTAACGGTAAGTTTTCCGGGTTTTGCGCTAAGTTTAAGAAGCTTACGAACGCCTCGTTACCACTTACGAAATCTTGATTCATTTTCACAAGATACTCACCTGGTTTTCCTAACATAGAAAGGTCACCAACTTGGAAAAACTCATTTATATTTAAGTCTTTCGCTAAGTCTTGCATAACTGGTAAGCACACTTGACGAGCACCTGTAATCTCAGGATTTGGCTTATGCTTTACCTCAAAGTCTGTACGATAGTCACAAATTAACTTTAAACCAGACTTTTGTAAATAGACGATATCCCACTCTGTTAGTCCTGCTAATTCTTCAGAACGGTATAATTTGCCCCATTTCACTTTACGTCCATCTGTCGTTTCATATCCACCCATATCACGGAAGTTAAACGCACCTTGTAATGGCAATCTACGCTCAGCTACTGTCACTGCTTGTCCATTACTTCCTACTAGTCTAAAATATGGACGTTCATTTTCACTCGGGTTTTCAATTGTATATGATAATCCTCCATTTACAGTTGCAAGTAACTCTCCATTTTCTTCAATATGATCTGGTGAAGTACTCCAATAAATGCGAACTTCTTCTATATTATTTTCCCACTTTATTTGTAACGTATTGTCTTCATTTCTTTCTACAGTTGCTTGTAGCCAATGTCTTTGCTGCTCCATTCTTTCACCAACGCTTTCTCTTATAATCGAATCTTACCCTATTGTATTATGGGAATATCCATTTTGTCGTTCTCATTTTTCTTTTTATCTTACAAACAGGCGAAAAGTTCTTTTACTTGTTCAAAATTTGTACATGGATTACCGCGAAATACGTATGCGATTTGTTCATTACCTAAATCTTCGTATACAACTGTTCCGCGATTAGGGTGCGAATAAAACTCTAACCCGTTTATAATTTGTTTTGGACCATAGTTCATTGTCCATGAAGAAATAGGATAATACGCTTTGTTTTTATGTCTACAAACCCAAAGTGCATATAGTTTATTAACTTCGTCCCAATATACATACTGCGTTTCGTCATTTCCGAAACCGACCGATTCAAGTTTCCAATTTAGTTTTTCATGAATTAACAAATTTACATAGGATACGTCATCTGGAGCATTCCACTCTCTACATCTTCCTATCTCACCCATTTCACTTCTCTTCGCTTGAAAGCTTAATAAGTGAAATGATGTATGTAATATCGTTTTCCCAAGCTCCATATTTACTGGTTGTAATTCAAATAGAAATCGTTCCATTTCGTCTTGGTTTACATATCCATGATCAACAGAAATTTCAACTTGTGTTTTCCATATAGATGTAACGTAACTTTCTTTTCCTTTATAATTTACACCTTTCCAATACACAAGCCCTTTATATTGAAAACAATCTCCTTTTGCTTGAGAAATACAGCTATCCGGAAATACTGGTTCCATTATATCGAGAAAAAATTCCTTTACTCGAAACATCCCAGTTGGAGTAACAACCTGAAACCAAAAAGTTCCCCACTTTTCACCTTCATAACGTTCTGAAACTTTTTCAACATTCCAGCCTTCTAACAATACATTTGGATACAATAACACGAATGAATGCATGGATTGCTTTAACATATATAGTCCCCTCCCGCTATACGAGTTCGAGAGTATACATCATTCATCCTCCTAAAACTTTCTCACATATCTCTCAGTTGAACTAAACAACTGACATCCATTCTTTTCAAAAACATCCTTCATCCACTCATTTTGCATATTTGTCTCACCAATATAATAAGATGCACCTATTTCCTTTAAGACAAACATCGCACCTGCAAATAATGCGGCTTCATATCCCTTATTACGCACATTTGGAGTAACTGCGAAGTACATAAGTTTTCCTTCTTCTAACGTACCTCTTTCAATATGCGGGATTACAATTCCTATCGGCTTTTCATCGACACTCGCTGTTAAGCAATGTTCTTTCCATTGCTCACCAATTTCTTGTAGCATCATGTGCACAAATTGATCATGAGCGACTGGTTCTCCCGTCGCTTCATTCCACAGTGAATAAAAAGCCTCTTCTCCAACTTCTTCAATAAGCTTAAAATCAATTTCACTTTCTACATCTTCTACTTCGTATATATCTTTAAATACAATCATGTTTTCAGTAACATATTCAAATGAATACGTTTCAAAACATTTTTTATACACATCATAATTTGGACTTTTTGAAGAGATTTCAAAATGTAGTTTTTCTAATCCATCTTTTTCAGCTTCAGCAACGTAATATTGCACCATCTCTTCTAATTGCTCTTCTGTAAAAACCTCTGCATTATTTTCTTTTATCATAATAGAAGAAGCACTTCTTCTTATTTTAAAATGTTTTTCTAACTGTTCTATCGTCGTCATATTCTTCCCTCATCTATATCATACTCGAATTTCTAATCGTTCTCCTTGCATGAGCAGGATTGTCCTTGAATATATAGAATACTAGAAAAGATCGCATCTTTAAAGTGCGGAGGAGGTTCTCCATTGGATATTACAGCATTGCAACAACAGTTAGAGCTTATACAACAAAATGACTATACGCAACTGCAACATATAGACGTAAATGAGTTAACTTTGAACATGCTTCAGTATATCGGAACGACTGATAGCTACGTTCGTTACCAACTTATATATAAATGTTTTGCGCATTTCATTCATCATGAATTCCTTATGGACGATCAGCTGAAATTACTTCTGCAAACTTGTTTAAGTGATGAGTATTTATATTGTGACATTTACTCCCCACATACAGATGGGGTTTTCACACGTTCTTACACTGTTTCGTTAATTGCGTTAATACTCCAATTCGCTAATTCGCACTACTTTTGTACAGAGGAGGATATTGAAGAAATAAAAAATAAACTCATTACATACACAAACTTAGAAACGGATTTTCGGGGCTATATTGAAAATAAAGGATGGGCTCATTGTCTTGCTCACGTATCTGATGCCTTTACTGAAATTGTTCATAATACGTATACAACTTTTGAATGGTACGAGGAGTTAATTCATTGTTTATTAAATAAAATCTTTATTCCATCTGATCTTTTTCATAATAACGAAGATGAGCGCATCGTTACTCCATTACTAGCAATGCTGTATCATGATTTTCCTCAGAACGATTTAATTTCTATTATTCATAAAAAAATAAAAAGGCTTCCTCAAATTAGAAAACGCCTTTCGCTTAATGAGTATTGTATTTTATGTGCTAATATTAAAACCTTTTTACGCACATTATTTTTCAGAACGAAAGATGACCATAACTTAGCCTTTACAGCACGTAAAACAGAAAGAATGTTAAAAGAACTTCCTAACTATTATTAAATACAAGGAGCAATGACATGGGTTATATTGAAGATATGAGAAATCTAGTAGGAAATCATCCACTTATTCTAATAGGATCACACGCCATTATAGTAAATGAAAAAGGTGAAGTATTGCTGCAACTCCGTACAGATTTTAACCGCTGGGGCATTATTGGCGGTGCCTTAGAATATAACGAAACATTAGAAGACGCTTTAAAGCGAGAAGTGTTTGAAGAAACTGGACTTATTATTAAAAATCCAGAACTATTCCGTACATACTCTGGACCAGATTACTTTCAAATCTATCCAAACGGCGATCAAGTACACGGTGTACTCGTTGTTTATATTTGCCGAGAATTTTATGGTGAACTTGTATGCGATCAAAGTGAATCAAAAGAACTACGCTTCTTTTCACTTGATGAATTACCTAATAATCTTCCTCCTGTTATCGAGAAGATTATTACAGATTATCTAAAAAAATAAGGGAACGCTTAACGTTCCCTCTCAAATCCAATCCGTTTTTTAATTTCTGCTAAATTTATCTTCGCAATAGCGCGTGCCTTCTCAGCACCGTTTTCTAATGCTTCATATAATAAATCCGGCTCATTCATATACATTGCGTACTTTTCACGAGGTCCAGCTAACTCTCGATCTACAACGCGAAACAACGCTTTTTTCACATCGCCCCATCCGATTCCAGTCTCATATTTTTCACGTAATGACTGTACTTCGTCTTCTGTCGCAAATTCTTTATAAATTGTAAATAAGGTTTCTAGTTCTTTCGGTTCATTTGGAAGTGAAGAATCTGTTTTGATTTTGAATATTAATTTTCGTAGTTTTTCTTGCTCTGCAAATAATGGGATTACATTTCCGTAACTTTTACTCATCTTCCTTCCATCAAGACCAGGTAAAATAGCTCCTTCTTCTTGTATGACATACTCCGGTAGTGTAAATGTCGTGCCAAATGTATGATTAAAATACGTCGCAATATCACGCGCAATTTCAATATGCTGAATTTGGTCTTTTCCGACAGGTACATGTGTAGCTTGAAATAGTAATATGTCGGCTGCCATTAAGATCGGGTACGTATATAACCCCATATTCACTCCTGCATCGACCTCTAACCCTGCTTCTTTATTTTGCTCCACCTTCGCTTTATACGCATGAGCACGGTTCATAAGACCTTTCGGAGTTAGGCAAGCTAAAATCCAAGCTAATTCTAGAATTTCCGGTACTTCTGTTTGCCGATAAAAAACAACATCTTCACCAAGTCCAAGTGATAACCAAGTAGCTGCTACCTCTTTCGTATAACTGCTGAACTTTTCTGAATCATGCACAGCATTTAATGCATGATAATCAGCTATAAAGTACAATGCTTTTCCTTCATTATTCTTTGACATTTGTAATGCAGGTTTAATCGCACCAATATAATTCCCTAAATGCGGATAACCTGTCGGCTTAATTCCTGTTAACATTATTTTTTCACTCACACTAACTCCTCCTTTCGCAAAATAAAAAGAGCCCCTCATCCTTAAAAAAGGACGAGAGACTCCCGCGGTACCACCTTAATTAGCTATCATTAGCTCACTTCATACTTCAATAACGTGAAGTAACCGTCTTTACCTACTCATTTCAGTTAGAAGCTCCAGAGTCCATTCCATATTCATCCCTTACTGATTTCCACCACATATCAGCTCTCTGAAAAGTTTCGAATATGTACTCTTCTCTTTCATTGCTTTTTCGTTATTTTTTACAGTTTATCACATTTCACTTCTAAACAAACCCTAATTTTCTATTTTATATAGCAGGAATTTCCACTTCAATTGTCTAATGTTATATAGGTTTGTTGAAATATTCGAAACAACTTTGGAGGTTTTTTCATGGTAAAATATATATCAATTTTAGGTTCAACAGGATCCATCGGCACATCTGCATTAGATGTCGTTTCAGCTCATCCTGAACATTTTAAAATCGTCGGTTTAACCACAAATTATAATATCGATCTTCTTGAGCAACAAATCAAAACGTTTCAACCTCGTATTGTAAGCGTTGCGACAAAAGACTTAGCAGACAAGCTTCGTACGCGTATTTCAGCAAATACAAAAATCACACACGGGACTGATGGCTTAATTGCAGTAGCTACTCACCCTGATTCAAATCTTGTATTAAGCTCTGTTGTAGGTGTTTCAGGATTACTTCCAACAATTGAAGCATTAAAAGCGAAGAAAGATATCGCTATTGCTAATAAAGAAACTTTGGTTGCAGCTGGACATATCGTAACTGAACTAGCGAAACAAAACGGATGTCGCTTAATTCCAGTAGATAGTGAGCATTCAGCTATTTTCCAATGTTTAAACGGAGAAAATAATAAAGAGATTGAGAAGTTAATTGTAACAGCTTCCGGTGGTGCTTTCCGTGATAAAACACGTGATGAAATGCAAACATTACAAGCAAAAGATGCTTTAAAGCACCCAAACTGGTTAATGGGCGCAAAACTAACGATTGATTCTGCCACATTAATGAATAAAGGGTTCGAAGTAATGGAAGCGAGATGGCTATTTGATATTCCATATGAAAAAATTAATGTAATGATTCATAAAGAAAGTATCATTCATTCTTTAGTAGAATTTATTGATGGATCAGTTATGGCACAGCTCGGTGCTCCTGATATGAGAATGCCGATTCAATATGCGTTTCACTATCCTACTCGGCTACCTTCTTCCTATGAAAAATTAAATTTATTAGAAATCGGTAGTTTACATTTTGAAAAACCAGATTTAGAGAAGTTCCCTTGTCTACAATACGCATATGAATGTGGCAAAATCGGTGGTACTACTCCCGCTGTATTAAATGCAGCAAATGAAATTGCGAATGCGCTATTCTTAAAAAATGAAATTGCCTTTTTCGATATTGAAAAAACAATTTACAAAACAGTTGAAGCTCATCATAACGTAAAAGATCCTTCACTAGATGCTATATTAGAAGCGGATCAATGGGCGCGCCAATATGCAAATGAATTGTTAATAAAAAAGCGCTAAAACAGTTCCCACTGTTTTAGCGCTTTTTTTCACGTATTCAACTTAACAAATCTATAACCGTGCGTAACTAATACTTTTAATATCGCATATCCTGGAATGGCTAAAATAATGCCCATAATCCCGAATAAGTTTCCGGCAGTTAAAATGATAAAAATGATAGTAATCGGGTGAATATCTAACTTTTTACCCATGACTTGCGGAGAAATAAATTTACCTTCTGCTAATTGTACAACCATCATAACGATAATTACTTTTAACACCATTGCTGGCGAGTCGATAAATGCGATAATTAACGCTGGTGTAATCGCGATAATTGGTCCTACGTACGGAACGATATTTACAATCATCGCTAAAATCGCAAGTAATACCGCATATTTAATACCAATAATAAGATAACCAATTAATAGCATAATACCGATAAACAAGCTCACGATAATTTGTCCTCTAATATACGAGCTAATCGCATAATGCATATCATCTAGTATTCTCATTGCTGCTGGTTGTCTTTGCTCTGAAATAAACTTTAAAAAGTGATTCGGCAATTGCTCACCATCTTTTAAAAGATAGAACAATATAAATGGAACCATTACAAATGTCAAAACAACCTCTGTAACAGTACTCAAAAATCCAGTTACATTCCCAGTTACTGATGATAATGACTTTGTAAAATCAACTGTGTATTCTTTTACCATATTCGCAACATTAATATTTAAATTCTCCTGAATTTTACCGAGTAAATTACTTTCCCCGAATCTACGTGCTGCTTGTTCAATCTCATGGCCAAAATACGGTAAGTTATCAATTAATGCATCAATTTGATCTTTAATAATAGGGATAACCGTTACAACTAAAAATACAAATAATCCTAGTACGATTAAATATATGGAAGCTATCGATACGATTCTTGAAACACCTTTCTTTTCTAAAAGCGAAACGAATGGATGCAAAATATAAAATAGCACGCCTGCTAATAGTACTGGGAAGAAAATTGTTTTTAAAAATACGATAAACGGTGTAAAAACAAATGATATTTTTGTTAGCAATAAAATATTAATGAACAATAACGCAAATCCAAGTAATACCGCCAAATAATTTTGTTCTCTAAAAAACTTTCTTAACTTATCTCTTTTTCTTATATTTATTTTCTCCAATGAAACCACCTCTTCGAATGATGAAAAGCCCTTATTCAGGGCTCTTCATCATAATCTATATCTCTATTTCTTTGCAGCTTTCACTACAAATGATACAATAAGAATTAACACGATTGCACCTAATAATGCCGGCACGACATGAATCCCACCAAATGATGGCCCAAAGGATCCAAATAATCTACCACCTAACGAAGCACCTAATAGACCTGCGATAATATTTCCGAACATACCACCTGGGAAATTTTTACCGGTTATAGAACTAGCAATTGCACCTATAATAGCACCAACTATTAATGTGATAATCCATCCCATTTTTAGTCCTCCATTTCTATTATAGTTTGTATGATTCAATACAAACATATGTATTTATCATTGCTAATCATATTTCACTATAGAAATATATTTACTACTATTTTACATATGGAGATACATATATTATATGCAAAAAAGAAAAATATTGTCAAACTAACCCATAAAGCAATTATATTCATATACCATATTTAAAGGAGGCTTCATTATCTATGATTCTTAAGTTAAATTCCACTTCTTTTGAAGTAGCAACCTCCATTTTACAGGTTCAAATTCCAGCTTATAAAGTTGAAGCAGACTACTTGAATAGTACTGCCATACCTCGTTTATATGATACTGTAAACGATATTCAAAATTGCGTTGAAACATTCTATGGATATTTTTCTGAAAATAAACTTGTCGGTTTTATTTCTTTTGTACAAGAAGAAAAACTAATCGATATCCACAGGTTAGTTGTATCGCCCGATTTTTTTCAAAAAGGAATCGCAACGAAACTCCTAATTTATATATTTAACATGTTTCCCTCTTCAATGACATACATTGTACAAACAGGGAAAGCGAATACCCCTGCTATTACTTTATATAAAAAACACGGATTCATTACAGTATCAGATACAATACTTCCTGACGGTATGATTCTTACGCAATTAAAAAAGACAGAATACACAAAATAATTTGACTCGTTCGCTCCTTTATGTTATCTTTTACTTTATAAAACCTTTTGCTGAGTCCAAATTTTGGAGCGGGGGAACCATTTTTGTAGCTATGCTACTTGGGGCGAATCTTTTTTAAGTAGGGAAACTCTCACTTCCCGAGTCCGACAGCTAACCTCGTAAGCGTAATGGGAGAGGAAGGTGCTTTTTGCCTATGTTACACATTTTGCCTCCTTAATTATAAATATGGGATCGATATCAAATAGTCACCTATATTTATAGAAAAGGAGAATGTATTATGTTACGTTTATCTGATCACGCAATTAAAATGATGGAGCAAAGACTCCGGATTGAAAAACAACGCACATATCAAGCAAATAAAGTTGTAGATAACTTACATCACAAATACTTCTTTCAGCATATTTTTCAACCGAAAAGATAAAGAAACGGTTCATTTAACATTAAAAACACAAGGTGTGTCTAAAAAGACATTCCTTGTGTTTTTTATTTTTCTTATAATATTCTCACTACATTTAAACTTGCCGTAATTGCACCTGCTATGGTCGTTACATGCCCTACACCTAATGGACCATTTTGTAATACTAACGTTGAATTAGCACTCGTTACATTCACAAGAAGTGTATTTGAAATGGCTGGTTCGATTACTACAGTTGATGTCGTTACGTTTTGTATAAAACTCCCTGTTAGTTGCGTTCCATTTAATAGCAATCTCACAGATACTGTCTCATTCCCACCAGTCGCGTCCCCTTGGAAATAGTAGCTTACTAAATATATTCCTGGCGTCGCTACTGTGACTGTCGTAGCACTAGTTAACGATACACCAGTTCCATATACAGTGGATCCAGAATTAATTGGGATAGTGGCATTTGCCGCAATTGTACTTGTTGATGTAGAAAAGAAATATCCGCCACCTGTCGATATAGCAGATGATCCTGTTGCCCCTGTCAAGCCAGTAGGACCCGTGGCACCTGTTGGGCCTGTTACTCCCGTTCCCCCTGTTGCTCCAGTTATTCCTTGTATGCCTTGTATTCCGGTCGGTCCAGTTGCACCAGTCACTCCCGTCGGGCCGGTTGCTCCCGCCTGCCCTGTTATCCCTTGGGGACCTTGAATTCCTTGTAGACCTTGGGGACCCGTTTCTCCCGTCGGGCCGGTTGCTCCCGCCTGCCCTGTTATCCCTTGGGGACCTTGGATTCCTTGTAGACCTTGGGGACCGGTTACTCCCGCCTCGCCTGTTGCTCCCGTTGGACCCGTTTCTCCTTGTGGTCCTTGAATTCCTTGAGGACCTTGGGGACCCGTTTCTCCAGTTGGACCTGTTGCTCCCACCTGCCCCGTTGGACCTGTCGAGCCGGTTACCCCTTGGATTCCTTGAGGTCCAGTCGGGCCGGTTGGACCAATCGGACCTTGGATTCCTTGTATCCCTTGAATACCCTGTGGGCCGGTTGGACCTTGTATCCCTTGTATACCTTGAATTCCTTGTGGGCCAGTTGCACCTGTTGTACCAGTCGGGCCCTGTGGACCTTGCACCCCTTGTATTCCTTGAGGACCGGTTGGGCCTATACTTCCTTGTGGTCCTTGAATACCTTGTATTCCTTGAGGACCCGTTGCACCTGTTATACCACTCGGACCTTGTACGCCTTGCACTCCTTGAGGTCCGGTTGGGCCTTGAGGACCTTGGATTCCTTGTAGCCCCTGTAAACCAGTTGGACCTGTCGCTCCCCTTACTCCTTGCTCACCTTGTATGCCTTGTATCCCTTGAGGGCCGGTTGGACCGATTGGCCCCTGTGCCCCTTGCACTCCTTGTGGCCCAGTCGGACCGGTTGGGCCGATTGGGCCTTGGATTCCTTGTAGACCTTGGGGACCTGTCGGGCCGGTTACTCCTTGTATCCCTTGTGGACCTTGAATACCTTGATCACCCGTTGGACCTGTTGCCCCCATTGGTCCCTGCACTCCTTGCAAACCTGTTAAACCGGTTGCTCCTGTTGGACCCTGTATTCCTTGCACTCCTTGAATCCCAGTCGCTCCTGTTGCTCCGGACGCCCCTGTTGCCCCGGTTGCTCCCGTCGGACCGGTTGGACCTCCTGGTGACCCTGCTGGGCCGGTTGGACCAGTTGGACCTCCTGGTGGACCAGTTGGACCAGTTGCTCCAGTCGGGCCAGTTGCAGAACCTGTCGGACCAGTTATCCCAGTGGCTCCTGTTGGGCCGGTTGGACCTGGATCACCTTGTAAACCGGTTGGACCAGTCGGACCCATTACACCTTGCACTCCTTGTATTCCTTGTATTCCTGTTGGACCTACCTGCCCCATTTCTCCCTGGGGACCTTGTAAACCTTGAACACCAGTTATCCCTTGTGGACCCATTGGTCCTTGCTCCCCTTGAATTCCTTGAGAACCAGTTGGCCCTGTTGGACCAATCGGACCCTGTATTCCTTGTATTCCGGTTACACCTTGTAAACCACTACCTCCTAAATTCCCTTGCACACCTTGTATACCAGTATTTCCAGTTGGTCCAGTCGGACCAATTTCCCCTTGCACTCCTTGTATTCCTTGTATTCCTGTTGGGCCGGTTGGACCGATTTCTCCTTGCATTCCTTGTATGCCTTGTATTCCTGTTGGACCTGTTGGACCGATTGGACCAGGAATTCCTTGTATCCCTTGAATACCAGTTGGACCAGTCGGACCTCTTTCGCCTTGTATTCCTTGAACACCTTGTATTCCCTGTGGACCTCGTTCTCCCATAGGCCCTTGATTACCTTGAGAACCTTGTGGTCCAGTTAAACCAGTTGGACCGGTCGGACCATTTTCTCCTTGTACCCCTTGCACTCCTTGTATTCCTTGAGGGCCGGTTGGACCGATTGGACCTTGTACGCCTTGTATTCCTTGAGGGCCAGTTGGTCCACCTAAAGCACCGGTTGGACCGGTTGGTCCAGTGGGCCCCGTAATACCTGGCGGTGGAAAAGGAATAGGTGCTTGAAACTTACTACACTTATCTTGATTCTTCACAAGCATCTCCCCCGTTATAACTAACGTATCAAACTATTTTTAATATATTTAAACTAGCTGTTATCACACCAGATAATGTCGTTACATGCCCGATAGCTAATGGACCATTTTGTAATGACAAGGTGGAATTTGAAGAAGTAACTTGAATTATCATCGTATTAGAAATCGCTGGTTCCAATACAAAACCTGCTGTAACATAAAAAATAAAACTCCCTGCGACTTGTGTTCCGTTTAACGTCAGCCTTACTGAAATTGTTTCATTCCCACTAGTTGGATCACCTTGAAAATAATAACTTACTAAATATATTCCCGGCGTACTCAACGTTACAGTTGTTGCACTTGTTAAACTAATTCCTGATCCAAAAATTGTAGAACCAGAATTGATTGGTATTAGCGCATTCGCTGCAATTGCACTCGTTGCAGTGGAAAAGAAATAACCGCCCCCACTAGGTAAACCAGTCGCTCCAGTCACTCCTACTATTCCCGAGAAGCCTATTGCTCCTACACTACCAGTTGCGCCTGTAGGTCCAACCGCTCCGTTTTGTCCCTGACTACCTTGTGCTCCAACTGGACCTATACTACCACTAGCACCTGTCACTCCACTTGCTCCAATTGGGCCTTGCAAACCTTGAACTCCTTGTATACCTTGTATTCCTTGCGGACCCGTTGCGCCTGTATTGCCTGTCGTTCCCGTTATTCCTTGTATTCCCGTAATTCCTTGCACTCCTTGCACACCTTGTGGGCCAGTTGCCCCGGTTGCTCCTGTCGCTCCAGTTTCACCAGCTTCACCAGTAATTCCAACATTTCCTTGTGGGCCTTGTGCCCCTTGAATACCTTGTGCCCCTTGGACTCCTTGAGGGCCTGTTATACCGACTTCCCCTGTATTTCCTTTGGGACCTCTAATTCCTTGTGCACCTGTTGGACCGATAATTCCTTGCACTCCTTGTAATCCTTGCACTCCTTGCGCTCCTGTTGGACCCTTTATTCCTTGTAATCCTTGAGGACCTTGCAAACCAATAGCTCCAGTCGGACCTATTATTCCTTGCACTCCTTGAGGACCTTGTGCACCTTGTGTGCCTGTCAATCCGGTAGTCCCTTGTATCCCTTGAACCCCTTGAGGACCTTGTATTCCAGCTGCTCCTGTTTCTCCTTGTATCCCTTGAACTCCTTGTATACCTTGTGCTCCAGCAGGACCAGTTACTCCTCGGATTCCTTGTGCACCTTGAGCTCCTTCCGCTCCTGTAACACCAGCTGGACCAGCTACGCCTTGTATTCCCACAATTCCTTGTGCACCCGTTGGACCTATTACACCTTGAATACCTTGAATACCTTTAGGACCTTCTGCACCAGTTAGACCAGTTACTCCCAGCGGACCTTGTATTCCTTGAGAACCTTCTACACCCGTTGGACCGGTTATACCTTGGTTACCTTGAGGACCTTGTGCCCCTTGTACTCCAACTGCTCCAACTACACCTTGGGAACCTTGTGCTCCCCTTAAACCTTGAGGACCTGTTGGACCGGTTATACCTTGCACTCCTTGCGCTCCAATTGGTCCTGTCCCTCCCCTTACACCTGTTGAACCAGTCGCACCCGTTGGACCTGTTGGACCTCCTGGTGGACCAGGTGGACCAGCTGGTCCAGTCACCCCACTAGAAGGGCCAATTGGACCGGTTGTTCCCGTCGGACCGCCCGGTGGTCCTTCTGAGCCTTGAATACCAATGCTACCCGTCGCTCCTGTTATACCTCTTATTCCCTTTACCCCTTGAAAGCCTGTTGCTCCCGTTATACCTTGTATTCCTTGCACACCTTGTGGTCCTTGTAAACCTATCGCACCTGTTATCCCCTTTATTCCACTTATACCTTGGGCACCTTGCATTCCAGTAGAACCAGTTGGACCCACTTCACCTTGTATTCCTTGTGCTCCTTGCAGGCCTTCCTCTCCAGTAATTCCTTGTATCCCTTGGAAGCCGTCTTCTCCTTGTATACCAGTAGCCCCTCGCTCTCCTTGTATTCCTTGAACACCTTGAGGACCTTGTGAACCAGTTACACCCGAGACTCCAGTTACGCCTCTCTCTCCTTGCATTCCTTGTGCCCCTGTTTGTCCTCGCTCACCTATTTCCCCTTGTATTCCTTGTGTACCTTGTATTCCTTGACTACCAGCAGGACCCGTAGCTCCTTGTATTCCTTCTAATCCTTGTACTCCAACATCACCAATTAAACCTTGGTTTCCGATTAATCCTTGAGCACCTTGGAGACCAGTTGGGCCAGTTATACCTTGCTCTCCTGTATCACCAATAGCTCCTTGTATTCCTTGTGCTCCTGTTGTCCCTCGGGGACCTTGTATCCCGCTGATACCTTGAGGACCTTGGGGCCCAATCGCTCCCGTCGGTCCAGCCACCCCTGTAGGACCAACAGGACCTTCATGCCCTCCAGTTGGACCGATTGGACCACTATTACCTGTCGGACCAGTTGCTCCTATAAGCGGAAGAGGCAGTGCCACTCCGAATTTTTTGTAATTTCTATGATGACGCACAACAACCCCCCTCCCCAAAAATAATTACACTTTTTATATGAAATGCGTTTTTATAACAAAAGTACACATTTAACCTCAATTTTATTAAAATAAAGAAGCCTATCATTTGTTTGAAATGATAGGCTTCTTTTATAAAAACAGTTTACTTTCTAGCTTTAATAATAAAAGTAGTCGGCACCATTCTAGCTTTATATAAAGAATAATACTTCGTAGACGGCTCAGCTAGTTCTCCACCAAACGAGCTTGATGGTTCAGGCTCTTCTATTCTCTCAATTTTAAATCCCGCTCTATTTAACTCATTTATGTATGTACTTATTTTTCTCTTATATAATGTCGCTTGTACATTTTCTCCTTTAAATGTTTCAAACGTAATGGGCGTTTCCTCATGATAAGAAGACTTTATAGCAACTTCTTCTGTACCATACTGTAAGTTTGAATATACTGGGTGCTCCCAACTCAAATAAAACTTCCTCCTGGCTTTACATATGAATAAATCAGTTCCAACGTTTTTCTTAAATCCGAAGTCCAACCTAATGCATAACTGGAATATACAATATCAAAATATCCTTTCGGAATATCTCCTTCTTCTTCCATTGCTCCGCATACTAACTTTGGATTCCAACCCTTTAACGTCTTATTCGCTATTTCAATTTGTGCACTCGAAAGATCAAGCCCCCATAATTCCTCTGCCGCCTGTTCCGCCATAGACTGCAACGAATGTCCACTTCCACACCCAATATCAAGAACCTTTTTCTTTCTAATTGAATCGGATAAATGAATCTCATCTTCAGACGCTGTATACGGACCATATTTAGGTAAACAATCCACTTGAAAGAAATAAGGGGCAACTGTATCCCAACAATTTTTATTTATAGCTAACATTTGCGTACCTTTCATATTCTACATTCCCCCATCCATTTTTCTTTCTCTAATATTAATTACATATCATAACCAGATCGCCCTTTTCTCTTCGCCCGGTAGTTTTTCACTTTCGCAATCGTACCGCATGCTCTTCCTCCTTCTTCTCCAGCATACATACCGCACCATCTTTTACTTCCATTTCGCGAATGATCATAAAATACCCAGCGACAATCTGGACATGCTTTTAACCTTCCCCACACATTTTCTTGAATTGACATTAACACAATGCTTAACACTTTTGTATACACATTCTCTTCATATACTGGTTCATATGTAATACCTTTCATATCATCCTTTATATGTACATGAAATGGGTATTTCTCTAACCATTTTTGCAATGATCCTTCGCCTTCAATTGTCATCCGAATATCTTCTCGAAAATCTCTTAATTCCTCTATCGTATGAAACGGAAACTCTTCATGAAAATATTTATTCATAAATTGCTTTATATTATCTTCTGTTTGTAGCAAATCAATTGCTTCTCTCGTATCATTTGGTATTCTCCATGTATTTAAAAATTCTCGAATATACTCTAATTCACCTGGTGCGTTCTGGTTCAATTCCTTCCACCTTCTTCTTAAAATTTACTTTTTTCTGACTTTATGTATAATTATAGTATAAAATCGTTAACCATCAAATTATTTTATTGGTTACATAATTAGGAGGGTTTCTGTGAAAAGTTTCTCAACACCGATACGTTTCATGCTTATTTCTTCATTTTTTATGTCTTTTGGGTATTTTGCAGTGTACGCATTTTTAGCTATTTATCTATTAAACTTTCTCCATTTTTCAGCTGTTCAAGTAGGAACAGTGTTGACGGTTATGACAATTACATCACGAGTTATCCCTTTATTCTCAGGATTAATTGCTGATAAAATAGGCTATATCATTATGATGATAGTCGGATTATTTTTAAGAGGAATCGGATTTATCGCTTTAGGAATATGCTCTGATTTCTATACAATTTCTATTTCTTCTGCACTTATTGGCTTTGGAACTGCATTTTACGAACCTGCTGCCCGCGCCATTTTCGGCTCACAACCAGCCCATATAAGAAAAAATTTATTTACATATTTAAACCTTAGTTTTAATTGCGGTGCAATAATCGGACCAATTGCAGGAGGTGTCTTACTCTTACTCGATCCAATCTATGCTTTCTCTCTAACAGGATCCCTTATGCTATTATTTGCTTTCATCTTTTACTTACTTAAAAATCAATTCCAAGTCACTTCTGAAAATACATCTATTACATTAGGAATACAGGCTATTTTACAAAACAAACCTTTCCTTTTGTTTTCATTTATCATGATCTTCTTCTATATTATGTTTACTCAGCTTACTGTCGCACTTCCACTTCATATGAAAAACATTAGTAGTAGCAATCAGCTTGCTACATTAGTTATTACGATAAATGCAATAACAGGCGTCATATTCATGGTTTTATTTCGCAAACTATTTCACAAATACAACACACTTTCGATTATTAAATACGGTGTTTTATTAATGGGAACTTCCTTTTTACTCATCCCTTTATTTCAACAACCATATTGGCTATTTATTTGTGTAATTTTATTTACAATTGGTGAAACGCTCGTATTACCAAACGCTGATATCGCTATTGCGAATTACAGTAATGAATCATATACAGCTACTTATTTCGGATTTTATCAACTATCACTCGCATTTGGTTTTATCATCGGTAACTATACCGGGACATCGTTTACATCCAACTTAAACAGAATGTTTACACCATGGCTTATTTTCGGCGGAATAGGACTTATTGGTTTTATTTCTCTTCATATTTTAAATATTAAACAAGGGGACTCTAAAGAGGATATATACCTGTGTAATGAAACGAAACATCTGTAACACATTACAATTGAGAAGGTACTTTTAGACAAGCGACCTATAATAAAAAGATTCGACCATCATCTTTGACAGTCGAATCTTTTTATTTTTCATATTCAAGGTGATTATGTCTTTTACAACCAAATAAATAGCAAGCCCCTATATAATCAGTTTCAAACTCTAATCCTGGAACGTATCCAGATTTGATACGTTCTACCATTGTTTTATAACAATTATTCTCTTCTGTATATTCCTCAATTAACTCTTTCTTATCATTTTCTGTCCAGTTTTCTTCTACTTCTTCATTCTGAACATCTTCTATTTCTGCTGTTTTCGCTTCGATAGATTCCCGTATAACTTCATTTATACGGGAGAAATTATTCGTTTTATATAGAGCATACACAAATCTACCAATCCAATTAGGACTTTTCCAGCATTCTTTGTATCCCTTTTCGAACCATTCAATTGCTTCTTTATAGCAATTCAACTCAACATATAAATCTGCTACATTAATTTCCCCTAAAAAATTATCAGCTTCCCTGTTAAAAGTATCTAACTTCTCTTTTGCTTCTGTCGTTCGTTCTAAATCAATTAAACATTTTACATAGCTATACATGATATAGTCCGAATCCCCTGCAACTCGTAAAAAAAATTCCGAAGCTTTTTCCAGCTCTCCAAGTTTATAATGAGCTACAGCTACATTATGATATGCTTCATCCGATGGTTGAATCGAAATAGATTTTTGTAATACTTCCTCCGCTTCTTCCCACTTTTTTTGTTTTATATAAATTTCCCCTAAGATGTTATAGGGAAAGTATGAAGAAGGATTCAACTTAACAACTTCTCTTATTAATTCAAGAGCTTTCTCATCATTCTCTTCCTCATAAAAGTACATCCAAGCCAGATTATTGAGAGATTGTACATCTCTAGATTTATGTACTGCTTGTTGAAATAGTTCCATTGCTTCCTCATATTTATTTTGTTCAAACATTTCAATTGCCTTCTCATTAATGTTCAAATAACTACCTCCGAAGTGAATGAATTCATCTATTCCCTATCATTATTGTAAAATGTAAAAATTATAATTTCTATAAAAAAATTTCTTTCTCTCGTCTACATTTCGATTGAAATAGAAGCTAAAACACAAGAATTTACAACAATCAGTAAATTCTTCAATCTCCCTTAAATTGGATATACACCCTGTTTTAATTTACATATTATGGTACAATTAAGGGGGGTACTAACTAAACATTTACGCTCCACACTAGTAATCTAGCAATACCAAAATCAAAAATCACATAGAATGGAGGGGATGTTATGAAAAAGAAATTACTTGTTCTTCTATTCACTGGAATCATATTATCAGGATGTTCAACTATAGCAGAGAATTCTTTAGAAAGCGGGAAAGGCAGTATGGAATTATTAACACCAACGATCACAGCAAAAGATAATGAATTAGAAATTAAAACTAAAGGCATTGATGAAAATAAAGTAACTTTTATTTATGTTGCTAATAAAAAAGTGTTAGAACAAAAGCTAAAGAATGGTGAATCCTACAAGCTTAACATTAAAGATATCGAACACGCTCATCGGACAGACTACAAACCAAAAGTTCAACTTTTGCAAACGAAAGATGATAATGATGATGGAGAAATAGTAACCTTCAAACAAGTTAGATATACAGTTAAAAACTAATTTTAAAGTTGTTTCATTATAAATGTAACGAACGAAAATATACTTTTAACAGTAGATAAATGTAAGGGGTGCTAACATGAAAAAACGATGGATTTCTTGGTGGATTGGTAACCTATTTTGGATTATCGTTTTTGGAATATGGGCCGCTATTATTTGGTTACGAGAGGTTGATGGTGCTGGTGTTATTCAAACACCTGAAATTAAATCCATATCACTTATCGTTATATTAATCGCGTTTATCATACCGGTATTTTTTCAAGTTATATGGCTAATCATTAATTTGAGGATGAGTAGAAAAAATAATTATACGATTTAGTTTTTCAATTAACAATAAAAAAGAGAGGAATCTACATCAAAATAGATTCCTCCCTTTTACATTTGGACTTATACTGCACTTTTAATGCAGCACTACTCCTCTTTTTTACGATGCATGTTCATCTTTCTTCTTCATTAACGCTCTTTTCTTCATCGCCTTCGTTAAATATCCACCCTTAAACGAGCGAATTTCATACGAAGACATAAACGCTTTCGGTGCAATTTCATTAATGATTTCTAAAAGCTCTTTCTCTCTAGAACGCTTTGCGACGATATCTAAGCGATAACGTATAGAATTAATACCTTCGCCTTCAAATACTGTAACGCCAAATCCAGAGTGACGTAACTCATCTACTAATTCATTACAACGGTCTAGTAAACTAACTTGATACGTAATATAACCAATTGCTAATTTATTCTCTATATAACCGCCTAATAACAGTCCCGCACTAAAGCCAATGACATAGGCAACGATGTTCATCCAATTTGATAAATCTTGAAACACAATACCTAAACTGACAATGTAAATAGCTCCTTCTAACAATCCAACACCAGCAGCGGATCTTGTTTGATTCTTTACAAGCAAAATCGTACGGATTGTTAAAATTGGAACGTAAATAATTTGAAGCACAAAAATAAGTAGCGCTTGTAACATTGGTATCCACCTCTTTCAAAAAGTCTTTTGTCATAATAACATACATAACCTTTAGAAATCGATGGGTTTTTAATTTTTTTTTTATTATTTTTCATACTATTGAAAAACGCAAAAAAGAAGCGTATTATATTTGTCGTTAATTTGATTACTTGTATCATATCGCTAAACTAAAAAAGGAACCTGATTAGGTCCCTTTCATCATAGCTCTATATTTTTCGAAGCATGTTCTCTTTGCTTCTCTTCTTCTTTCACTAACTGCATATTTGTATAAGCTAAATTTGCAATCATTAAAAAGTGACCACCTAAAATACCTGTACCGAATGCCCACATTTCCATTTCATGCTCAATTTCATACATGATGATAGCTCCTAAAATAGCAGCTGCAAATCGGTTTAAAACTCCTAATCCAGGAGCCTTTTTCTTCATTACGATACTTTTTCCGAGCTTCTCCACTCTGCGAGCTAATAACCAAAGACAATAGGCGCTTACTGCTAATCCAATACCGAACCCTGTCACTTGTTTTCCAAACGGAGTAATCGTCCACATAAGTAGTAAACCACTAAAGATCACATACAATTGTAATCGATATACACGTAAGGCTTCTTGAATCAAAATATCCGCTCCTAAGTTCTCATTTTTTGTACTTTAGAAGAAAAGCAGCAACTTACACAGTTGCTGCTTTCTCTTCTTCTTGTTCTTGTTCTTGTTCCATCTTACGAATTTCAACACGTTTAATTTGGTAAGCGTCTTTTTCTAACACTTTAAATTCATAACCTTCCGCCTCAACGTGTTGTCCTTCTTCGATTTCATGATTTTGCATCATAATCCATCCACCGATTGTATCCACATCATCTTCTTCGATGTGTAATCCAAATAAATCTTTCACTTCTGAGATAAGCACTTTTCCATCAACAATAATATGTTGCTCGTTCACATGTTGAATTGGTGGTGCTTCATCTTCATCATATTCGTCACGAATTTCGCCGACGATTTCCTCCAAGATATCTTCAAGCGTTACAATTCCAGCTGTTCCTCCGTACTCATCATATAAAACAGCCATCGGAATTCGCTTCTTCTGCATTTGAAGTAATAAATCGTGAATTGGAGTCGTTTCCATCACTTCAATAATCGGACGCATATACGAGCGAATAGATGATAAATCTTTTTGATCCTCGGTCATATATCGAATAAAGAAATCTTTTACGTTGACCATACCGATAATATCATCTTTATCTTCTCCAAAAATCGGATAACGTGTGTATCGCTCATTTTGGATTACTTTCATGTGTTCTTCTACTGAATCTTCCAGGTAGAAACCAACGATTTCTGTTCGCGGTACCATAATCTCTTTTGCAATACGATTATCAAATTCAAAAATATTATTTACATACTTGTATTCAGCTTGATTAATTTCGCCACTTTCATAGCTATCTGAAAGGATAAGACGTAATTCTTCTTCTGTATGAGCTACTTCATGTTCAGAAGCCGGTTTTAAACCGAATAAACCAGTTATCACACGAGCTGAACCGTTCAATACCCAAATAAACGGGTACATCACTTTATAGAACATCATTAGTGGAGCTGCAAATAATAATGTTACTTTTTCAGCCTTTTGAATTGCCATCGTTTTCGGAGCCAATTCCCCAACTACAACGTGTAAATACGTCATTAACATAAAAGCAAGACCAAATGTTAATACTGATGAAATAGAAGGATTTAAGTTCCATTTCTCAAATAACGGGTGTAATAACTTTTCAATTGTCGGTTCACCTAACCAACCTAATCCCATAGCTGTAACTGTAATACCTAATTGACAAGCAGATAAATATTCATCTAAATTTGTTGTTACCTTTTTCGCTGCTAAAGCACCGCGTTTTCCTTCCGCAACAAGCTGATCAATACGACTTGAACGTACTTTTACAATCGCAAACTCTGCTGCTACGAAAAATCCAGTAAATGCGATTAAAATCGCAACCATGACTAAATTAAATATTTCCAATGAATCCCCTTAGTTAAAAAACTAAGGTGTCCACCTCCTGTATACTATAATGTTTTCTTATTTGTTTGTTAGAAAACATAGCCCGATACAAAAATTAAAGAGGTCGGATTTCACTTATTCTATAATAATAGAGCAAGTGTCTGTATTAAAGCTGTCGTTTGACCTGATAAAGATTTCGATATTTTTTCACGTTGTGAATCAGTCAATTCATCTAAAAGCGGTTTTAACTCAGTAAGCTCCACTTCTAATCGATGAATATGGTCTGTCACTTCATTCACTTGTTTCGAAACGTGTTCATTGATACCGAGCAGCTTCTTCTTCTCCTCGATTTTCTCTTTAATCTCACAAAGCGGCATATGCATTTCTTTGCACTTCTCAATAAATTGTAATGTCTCAAATGCTGTTTCGTCGTAATAGCGATAATTAGATTGAGATCGCTCCGCTTTTAAGATACCTAGATTCGTATAATAATCAATCGTTCGTTTCGACACGTGAGCCATGAGAGCCAACTGTCCGATTCGATACACCTTCCCAACGATCTTCCCCCCTTGTTTATATTACTTACATCATACAATACATAAACTGTACAGTCAAACGTGACGGTTTATTATTGACGATTTATACCAAATTCCAAGCTCCACCCTACTATTATCCAATACGAGTCACTCATACAATAAAATTACTAAACTATTACCTAATCACTACATTGTCTGTACCTTTTAACCTTTCTTATTTAAAAGCATATCCTACTAATAATGATTGCTTGTATAGGAGGGAATTAACATGAAAAAGACAATCATTTCTCATTTTTATAATGAAGAATACCTACTTCCATGGTGGCTTATGCATCACACGAAAATATTCGATCACGGCATTTTAATTAATAGAGGGTCTACAGATCGTTCCGTAGAGATTTGTAAACTATTAGCACCCCACTGGGAAGTACGAAATTCCAGATTTCTTGAGTTTGATCCAACTAATACTGATATTGAAGTGATGGAAATTGAAAGAGAAGTTTCAGGTTGGAAAATCGTTTTAAATACTACTGAATTCTTTTGTTGTAATAATACTGAAGATTTTTTTTCATCTCTTCATACACTAGGCCAAAACATGTATGCGATTAGAATGATTTTAATGATAGATAATCACAATTATAATTATTCAAAGCCTAGATATTCTATCCCCTTAGTCGAACAGCGATACCACGGTGTCTTCCCTTACAACCCACAACTCGGATGTGCTTGGAGATTTATTCACAATCATCTAGATGGTGCATATTTACCTGGTAGACATCATTCGCGGCACGGATATATAATTTATGACTATCCTTCATTTATTTTAAAATTTTATTTTAGCCCTTGGAATGAACAGTCAAAGGCAAGAAAATTACAAATTACACCTACCCTTTCAAAAAGGGGTGTTCAAATGGGGCTTCAAACACATTACGGTCAATCTCCTGAAGTACTAGAAATACGTTTTTTAGAGCTTAGTAACCTAACACAAGACCTCCGTAATAACCCTGAATACCAAGAATTATTCCCAAAATTCAAACCGTAATATTTTCTACATTGTCATCGCCTCAAACAATTTCATTCGCTTAATCAAAAACAATCTCATTTGCATAAAACATGAATACTGTATAAATAATAAATTTTTATTTTAGGAGGAAAAAATGAAAGCTGTTATTCTTGCTGGTGGGTACGGTACAAGAATTGGGGAAGAAACACATTTAAAACCGAAACCTATGATTGAAATTGGAACAAAACCCATTCTATGGCACATTATGAGTTTGTATAGTCACTATGGGATTACTGAGTTTATTATTTGCTTAGGCTATAAAGGATATGCAATTAAAGAGTTCTTTCTAAATTACAACTTACACATGTCTGATTTCACAATACAGTTAAATGATAATACAATTACTAGCCATTCTCATCGTGTAGAACCGTGGAAAGTTACACTAATCGATACTGGTGTAAATACCGAAACGGGTGGCCGAGTGAAAAAGATTCAAAATTATGTCGGAGACGAACCTTTCTGTCTCACTTATGGTGATGGATTAAGTAATGTAAATATAAAAGAACTTATTACATTCCATAAAAAACATGGAAAAATGGCTACTGTTACTGCCGTACAACCTCCTGGTAGATTTGGTTCTCTCATATTAGATAAACAGTCTGTAACATCTTTTCAAGAAAAGCCATTAGGTGATGGCGGATGGGTTAACGGGGGATTTTTCGTTTTAAACCCTGAAGTTTTCAATTACATTAGTGGAGATAAGTCTGTTTTTGAAACAGACACTTTAGTTCAGTTAGTAAACAAAAACGAATTGGCCGCATATCAACATTCTGGTTTTTGGCATCCAATGGATACATTGCGTGATAAAAATAAATTAGTCGAGCTATGGGAAAGTAATAACGCTCCATGGAAGGTTTGGTAATATGGCTTCATCATCTTTTTGGAATAAGAAAAAAGTATTTATTACGGGACATACTGGATTTAAAGGCTCCTGGCTCACCCTTTTCTTAAGTTCTTTAGGGGCAGAAATAGTGGGCTTTTCTTCGCATCCCCCATCCATTCCTAATCTTTTTGAACAATGTAACGTAGCGAAAGAGTGTATGACAATTCATGGCGATATTACTGATTACGACTCTTTATTCCACGCCCTAAAACAACATAATCCCGACATAATATTTCATTTAGCAGCTCAGCCAATCGTAACCGCTTCATACAAAAATCCTATCGATACATTCAAAACGAATGTTTTAGGTACTGTCCACGTGCTAGAAGCAGCAAAGTCCGTCGAAAGCGTACGTGCCATTATTAATGTGACAAGCGATAAATGTTATGAGAATGATGGTAGTGGCGACCGAGCGTTCGTGGAAAAAGACCGGCTAGGAGGTTTCGATCCTTATAGCGCTAGTAAAGCTTGCGCTGAATTAGTCGCAACATCTTATCACAAATCTTTTTTTCACACGAATACTACTTCGCTTGCTTCTGTAAGAGCAGGTAACGTTATTGGTGGTGGTGATTGGGCAGAAGATCGATTATTCCCTGATATCATTCGGGCATATTTGCACAATCATACTTTGTGTATTCGAAACAAATATGCCGTCCGTCCGTGGCAACATGTTTTAGATCCTCTACATGGCTATATCCTTTTAGCTGAGAAACTTTGGAACGATGCTAAATATGCAGAAGCATGGAATTTCGGACCGATTAATGAACCTAACAAAACCGTAAATGATGTCATTCAATCCGTAACGAAATTATGGAATAAACGACTCACCATCCATTCTCCCTCTACGAAAACTCCTTATGAATCACCAATTTTAACACTCAACAGTACAAAAGCAGTAAACAAACTCGGCTGGACCCCTAAGTTATCAACAGATGATTCTATTGCTTGGACTGTTGATTGGTACAAAAAATATGCATCCGGTGAAAATATAGAATCTTTCACGCGACAACAAATCGATGCATTCAAAAATTTATAAGGGGGCTATAAAATGGAACAGAAAAAATGCCGTTTTTGTCACTCATTACTCACAAATACTTTTTTAGATTTAGGTGTTTCCCCTCTCGCTAATTCATTTGTAACTCCAGAAAACTTATATAAAATGGAACCATTTTATCCGCTGCACACATTTGTTTGTCACTCTTGTTTACTCGTGCAGCTAGATGAATTTGAATCTCCGCACAATATTTTTCATGACTACTTATACTTCAGCTCTTACTCCTCAAGCTGGCTGCTACATGCTAAAAAATATGTAGAAATAGCGATTAAGCGTTTCAACTTAACGAAACATTCAAAAGTGATTGAAATTGCAAGTAACGATGGGTACTTATTACAATACTTTCAAAAAGAAAATATCGAGGCATTGGGAATTGAACCCGCGAAAAACGTAGCAGAAATCGCTATCGATAAAGGAATTCCTACTCATGTGAATTTTTTCAGTAATGACTTAGCAAAAAAATTACCACAAGCAGATTTAATCATCGCTAATAACGTATTAGCACACGTTCCGAACTTACATGATTTTGTAGCAGGTTTAAAAACGTTATTAAAACAAGATGGCACGATAACAATTGAATTCCCGCACCTATTAAACCTCATATCTTTTAAGCAGTTCGATACTATTTATCATGAACACTTCTCCTACTTCTCACTTATAAGCCTTCAAAAAGTTTTAACTCATCATCATTTACAAATTGTTGATGTGGAAGAACTTTCAACGCATGG
This sequence comes from Bacillus cereus group sp. Bce019, assembly GCF_051781745.1. NCBI lineage: Bacteria > Bacillati > Bacillota > Bacilli > Caryophanales > Bacillaceae > Bacillus > Bacillus cereus group sp. Bce019. The sequence goes on along the minus strand of NZ_JBPWJX010000017.1, from coordinate 103,506 downwards.
TGGTTCCTTACGGATTTTTGTAAACCATCTAAGTGCCCAATCAACTATCCATTCCAATGTTACAAAATTAATTCAAAAAGAAGTTGACCACGGGTTAGATACATTAGATTGCTATCTCCTTTTCTCTAAACAAGTGGAACAATTGAAATTAAATATTTTAAAGTTTTTTATTGAAGCGAAAGCTTTAAACAAACAAATTATCGGTTACGGTGCTCCAGCTAAAGGAAACACCCTTTTGAATTATTGCGGGATAGGTAAAGAATTTCTAGCTTATACAGTAGATAAAAATCCTCACAAACAAAATCTCCTTTTACCAGGAACTCGTATTCCAGTAAAATCTCCAGCAGAAATTAAACGTACAAAACCGGATTACATTTTCATACTTCCTTGGAATTTGAAAGACGAAATTATGAAAGAATGCTCTTTCATTCGTGAATGGGGCGGTAAATTTTTAGTGACGGTTCCAGAAGTTGAGGTGATCGAGCCATGAAGAAAGTTGTTGTAACAGGTGGTAGTGGCTGGATAGGTAAATATGTTGTACATTCACTTATACAAAAGGGATATGAAGTGCACGCCACGTATAATAAAAATAAACCCTCTCACCTCCCTTGCCATTGGCATAAAGTAAACTTGCTTCGCGATGACGAAGTAAAACAATTCATTTCGGATGTTCAGCCTAGCCATCTCATTCACCTTGCTTGGGAAGCAGTGCCACCAGCATGCTATGTATCTATTAATAATTACTATTGGCTAAAGTCTAGTATTTCATTGATTCAACACTTCACAACATGCGGTGGAAAGCGTGTTGTCGTTGCAGGTACTGGCGCAGAGTACGAATGGTTTAACGGCGTATTATTTGAAGATTCACCGCTCCTTTCCTATAAAACCCCGTATTCTTTATGTAAAAATGCACTGCACTCCTGGCTAGAAACGTATGCACAACAAACAGGCCTCAGCATGTGTTGGGGCCGCATTTTTCATATGTATGGACCTCACGAACAAGGTAATCGGCTCGTTTCTAACATTATCACTTCCTTATTAAAAAACGAGGAGGCACTATGTACACATGGAAAACAATCGAGAGATTTCCTCCATGTGAGTGACGTCGCTGACGCTCTCGTAACAGTATTAGAACATGGCGTTACAGGCACCATCAATATCGCTTCAGGTCAATCTGTACAAATTAAAGAACTAACTTCTATCATCGCTAAAAAAATAGGAAAAGAACATTTAATTAAACTAGACGCGATTCCTTTCTCTAAAGATGAACCTTTATTTGTCGGGGTTAGTGTAGAACGTTTAAAAACTGAAGTAAACTGGAAACCAACATACGATCTAAATACAGGAATTGAAGAAACAATTTTATGGTGGAAATCATTTATACAAAAACATAACGATATGCATCATTAAAACGTAAATCCTTCGTTCCTCTCGCTAATTCCTTATACCATTCTTCTAATCTTTCCGACGTAACAATATGTTGCGTCCCCATTCCCCCATGCTTACTAGCTTCAGAAAGAGTCGGACCAATTTGTAACTTTCTCTTTCTCATCGCATCGTTCCACGGACTAAACCCAAACCATAGTATACAGGCAAGAGGTGGATAAATCATCGATTCATGCGCAGATAAATGTCTTCCAACCGTATAACTTCCATGCTCATGATTATGAATAAATCTACCTCTTCTCCATAACGGCCAATCTTCTGGTAAATAACCATGAAATCGCTGTTTCATTAAAGGTATTCCAAAGTTAAGGTCCGGATAGTTGTAGTTAGGATCATCAACCATAATAAGCCCTTCCAGCCAATACATCCTCCCCCCCAATTCATTTAGCGATTTCCAAAACTGATTTTTATCTTGCACGCAAAGAAACTCAGTCGTATTTAAAATCATTTTCCATCCTTGTACTTCTTGTTCTATCCTCATCACTTCATGATCTGTCGCATATGCATCAAACTCTGGATTTACAGAATCTCGCACCTCCCAATGCGGTGCGAATTTTTTACAAATCTCAACCGAACGATCCGTAGAACCTTTATTAATTAAAATGCCATGATCAAACAGTTTCGTATGATGTATAAGCCACCACGGCAATAAATACTCTTCGTTATAAAAATGAGAAATAACAGTTGTAGTTATAACAATCTCCTCCTCTTTCTCTATTAATCTACTTTTTCATCCTACTCTTAATATACTTATCTGCTATGTCATTGGTTTCTTTTATTTTAAAAATATGTTTTTCTACCATATACTACGCTTTCTTAGACAGCCACTATTTCCTAAAGAAACATCCCAATAAACTGAAAATTAAGTTATAATATCATTATAAAATATGAAGGAGGAATGCACCTATGTACTACAACACTTCATTCGAAAACGATCAACCTGTAGGCCGTCTATAAACTAAGACGGGCTTATAACACGTGCACCATGCCTCGTCTTAGGGAACTCATATTACCCTAAAAATAGACGGAGGTACTTTACATGAAACAAACAATTTTAGGAGCTATATATTTATCACTAGCAGCAAGTATATGGGGCGGTATGTATGTTGTTAGCAAATACGTACTCGATTTTATCCCACCACTAACACTCGTTTGGCTACGCTTTATTATCGCTTTTGTTGTTTTGTATGGCATTTTAAAACTAGCTGAGAAAAAGCAAAAGAAAAAAGTAACCATCCGCAAAAAAGATTGGCTCCTCTTCGCTTGGATTGGATTTATCGGCTATTTCATTTCGATCACATGCCAATTTATCGGAACAAAATTATCCGACGCCCATACAGGCTCTTTAGTCACATCAGCTACACCTGCATGTATGGTTATATTTGCAGCGCTCATTTTGAAAGAAAAACTAACCGCTCGTAGACTTTTATCTACTATAATAGCGACAATCGGTGTCATAATCGTAATCGGATGGGATATTGAAGTTGGCTCCTATTTTATCGGTACAATCATATTAGTTGGAGCCGCTATTACGTGGGCTTTACTATCTATTTATGTAAAAATTGCTTCAGCCAAATTTTCATCTTTAGTGATTACAACGTACGCCATCTTCTTTTCACTCTTTTTTATTACACCTTTTATGATATGGGAATTTCAATCAAACCCTATTGAACATATGAATATGTACGTACTATTAGGCATACTTTATTTAGGAATCGTCTCAACAGCAGGTGCCTTTTTCCTTTGGAATAAAGGATTAGAATTACTGGATGCAAGCATAGGTTCCTTATTTTTCTTCTTCCAACCTATCGTTGGATCGTTACTTGGTTGGCTCTTATTAAATGAAACATTAAATAGTAACTTTTTTATTGGTGGTATTCTTATTATATGTAGCGTTTTAATTACTACTTTTGAAAAGAAATAAAAAGCAGGCAGAGATTCTTAGTCTCTGCCTGTTCGCATTATTGGATCTTGGTCGTGAAAACCAATACAAATCGGTATATTATTTTGCACTTCACTACGTACACTTATAAAACTACACAGCGTTTTAGCAATTAAATATAAAGTGATACCGATTGCTTTTTCACTTGTGTCAAAGCCATTTTCATTATACATATCCGCTAATTCTACAGACTCCGGTCCCTCAACATCATATGTCCATTCAGAAGCCCAATCATCATCCTCTTCTTCAAGTGGAGCATACTCCTCACAAATATAAAACTGACTAGTCCACTCGTTATCAAGGTCATACTCAAAATAAATCGCTTTTGCTTCTTCATTAGTAGCCATTTCTACAGCTGCATCCAAACCTACTCGAATACTTACCTTATATGACTCTACATCAATTACTTTAATTCGTTCTGCATATTCTGTAGACGCCAACATGCAACAAATATCATAATACTTCGCTTCTATTTGCTCTACTGCTAACGAAAAGACATCCTCTTGCATCTCTTCTAAATACTGAAATATATCCACACTAAATACTCCTCACTCTTTACGCACTCCAATGCGATGGACGAGACAATAATTTCGGTAATTTCGTATGTTTGTCCCCTCTAGCAGCATTAACTTGAACTTGCGTCAGAAAAATACTATTAGTAAAATCAGCCCCGCGAATATCTGCATCTCGCAAATCTGCTCCGATGAGATCTGCTCCTCTTAAATCTGCACCATTTAAGTTAGCCGCAATTAAGTAAGCTCCTCTTAAATTTGCACCTTGTAAATTTTTCTTTTTCAGATTCGCTCCCATAAGGTCTGCTCCGCGGTGAATAATTCGTTTCTTACGCGCAGTATTCATTTCCTTCCATACTAATTCGCTCGTTTCTAAAAGAAGAATGTTCACCTCTGCCCTATGCATTGGAACATTTATTTTCATTAACTCATCTGGATTTAAATTCGAAAGTCGCTCTGTCTCCTCAATTGCGGTCTCTAGCTCTTTATGAATTGGCTGTGTTGCCTTTAAAAGAATCGCTTCATTCAAATACCAAAGCATTTCATGAAGTTGATGCATAACCGGAAAAGCATCGTACATTTTTCTTGCATGCTTTGCATCTTTCCTCCAATCAATCCCTTTAAACGTACCCTGAGAAATCTTCTGCCCAGCACCGAAACATTCAAATACTGTACAACCTTTATAACCTTTTCCTCTAAGATTTTTATGTATACTACATTTAAAATCTGATTGTAAGTTGGAACATGGTTTACCACCATCTTTATTCACTGCAAAATCTACCGATGCTGCAAACGGTAATGCAACGCAACATAGACCGAAGCATTTTTCGCAGTTTGCTTTTAAATGATCGTTATGATTAGTCAAAATCTATACCCCCTGTTGTCTTTTGACTATTTCATAATATTCCAACTGTAATAAATAATCAATTTTAAAATAAACCAGCATCTTTCGTTTCAATTCATAACTTTATCATTCGATTTCCTTTCAATTGAAAAGGACTATTTCTATTTAATGAATTATAATTAAATTATAAATTTTCTAACTAAAAAGGAGACTTATTATGGCACTAGAAATGAAAACAAACTGTCAAATTTGCGATCAATCGCTCGAACAAGATTCTGAAGCATACATTTGCGTATATGAATGTACATTTTGCGCACCATGTACAGAAGAAAGACATAACGTTTGTCCAAACTGCGGCGGCGAATTAGTACGTAGGCCGAAAAAGAAACAATAAAAAGCAAAGCGATATCGCTTTGCTTTTTATTATTTTCTGAGTTTATGAAATTATATCGAATACAACTTAAACATTTACAAACTTCACACAAACAGGCTCTGGCACAACAACATCAGATTGTAAAAGTGTTAACTTACCTGTAGATTCATCTCTTGAAAATAACACAAGATTATGTGACTTTTCATTTGTAGCAACAAGGAACTTTTCAGTAGGATCTAATACAAAGTCTCTTGGCCAATTTCCTTCTGTAGATGTATGTTCAACGAATGTAAGCTGACCTGAATTTTGATCTACGCTATAAACAGCGATACTATTATGACCACGATTACCTGCATATACAAAACAGCCGTCAGAAGAAATATGAATCGCACTTCCTTGATTATTTTCATCAAACTCTTCTGGAACAGTAGAAATATACTGTAATTCTGTAAAGGATCCTTCTGTAGGATTATATGTTAACACAATAACCTCTGAACTAAGCTCCGTCATCACATACGCATACTTTCCATTCGGATAAAAAGTAATATGTCTTGGACCACTTCCTGGATTTACAGATAAACGATTCACTTCTGTTAATGTACTATCTTTTACTTCATACGTAATTATTTTATCTATCCCTAAATCAACGCCCACTACATATTTTTCATCAGGAGTGTACCCCGCGTAATGTGCATGTGGTTTTTCTTGTCTTTCTTTATTCGGACCTGAACCTTCATGTGCCATAATAGATGAAGCAGGATTTACAGTTCCATTTTCTTCATTTATTTCAAAAGACTCAATCGTTCCTTTATGGTAATTCGCTGTAACTACTGTATGATTTCCACTATCAACACTAATATGACAAGGAGAAGCACCTTCTACTACTTGTCTATTTTTCGCTTTTAGTTCTCCAGTATGACTATCAATGGAATACGCAGCTACACCGCCAGATTCGCCTTCCTTAACAACGGAATAGAGATATTCATTATTTCGGTTAATCGTTACATATGTAGGGTTATCCAGCTTAGCGGCAAGTGTTACATTACTAATTTTTTTTGCTTCTACATCTAGCGTAAATTTATAAATTCCTTCGCTATTTTCTTTCGTGTAAGTTCCAACATATCCAATAAACTCTTTGTTATCCTTCATTTTCATAACCCTCTCTCCCTATATTTTTCGTTCATCATGCTTCTTAAAATATTTTATGTTGAAAGAGTATCCTAAAAAATCGGAGTACCTCTTTATACGTTACCATATTTTCTTGGTAAATAGCTTTTAAACCCACTTTTTTTGATACGCTGCTATACTTTCATATTCTTCTTCCAATTGACGGGACAGACGGATATAGATTGGCGTTAAATCTTTATATTTTTCCACACTTTCCATGTTTGGCTCATGATGGAAATCTGCACCTACCATTTCAGAAACTACAGATAATGTATCTACTTCACCTAAACTATATAAACCGAGGATTGCAGCTCCTAAGCAAGAGCTTTCGAAACTTTCTGGAACATATACGTCTTGATGGAAGATGTCCGCCATCATCTGTCTCCAAAGTTCCGATCTTGCAAAACCACCTGTCGCTTGAATTTTTTTCGGTTCACCAATTAGCTCTTTTAAAGCGAGAAGAACCGTATATAAATTATAAATTACTCCTTCTAAAACAGCACGGATAAGATGTTCTTTCTTATGATGCAATCCGAGTCCAAAGAAAGATCCTCGTGCATTTGCATTCCATAAAGGAGCTCTTTCCCCTGCTAAATAAGGGTGAAATAATAAACCGTCGGACCCCGGATTCACTTTTGCTGCTATTTCAGTAAGCACTTCATATGGATCTTTCCCTAAACGCTTTGCAAGCTCAATCTCTGAAGTGCCCAATTGGTCACGAGCCCATCTGAAAATCATACCGCCATTATTAACTGGTCCACCGATTACCCAATGGTCTTCAGTTAACGCATAACAAAAAATTCTACCTTTTGGATCTGTTACAGGACGATTTGTTACAGCACGTATCGCACCGCTTGTACCAATTGTAACAGCCACAACGCCAGGATCTATTGCATTTACACCTAAATTAGATAGTACTCCATCACTCGCTCCTACTACAAAAGGCGTAGAAACAAGTACATTCATCTCTTTGGCAAGCTCTTCATCTAATCCTGTTAAACTGTGCGTTGTTGGAACAAGTTTAGAAAGCTTTTCATCTGTAATTCCCGCAACATGTAAAGCCTCTTCATCCCATTTTAAAGATTTCAAATTAAACATCCCTGTTGCTGACGCTATAGAATAATCAATTACATACTCTTTATATAACTTGTAAAAAACATATTCTTTAATAGAAATGAATTTATAACTTTTTGCGAATAACTCTGCCTGCTCATTCTGTAACCAAACTAATTTCGAAAGTGGTGACATCGGATGAATTGGTGTCCCAGTACGAAGGTAAATTTCATGACCATTCATATCATTCTTTATTTTCTCCGCCCAGCTTGCACTTCTATTATCTGCCCAAGTGATACATCTCGTTAACGGCTCTCCCTTTTCATCTACGGCAATGATACTATGCATTGCCGAACTAAAAGAGACACAAAGAATATCACTTGGCTGTACACTACTTGATCGTACAGTTTCTTTAATCGTATGTATTACTGCACGAAAAATTTCTTCTGGGTCTTGTTCCGCTGTTTCAGGCGTAGGAGAATATAAAGGATATTCAATTCCATGACTAGCAATAACAGATCCATCAGTAGAAAATAGAACGGATTTTGTACTAGTTGTCCCAATGTCTACACCAACCATATATTTTGAGCTCACCATTTCTTCCTCCTAACAAAAAATTGTTACAGTATCCCACCATAAAAATACATACCTTTTATCTATTGATAACGTTGTATGCCACAATTATCTAAATAGAAACATCTTTATCTTAAACAAACATATCGAGTAGTAAAACTCCTCCAAAAGCGATAAATGAAAGTAACGTTTCTAATACAGTCCATGTTTTAAATGTTTCTTTCACTGTTAACCCTAGGTATTCTTTTACCATCCAAAAACCAGCATCGTTTACGTGTGAAAACATAAGTGCTCCTGCACCTGTTGCAATAACGAGTAACTCTAAATTCACACCTGTCGTATTTTCAACGATTGGCGAAACGATACCCGCTGCTGTTGTTAAAGCGACTGTCGCTGACCCTGTCGCAATTCGAATTAATCCTGCTACTATAAATGCTAATACAATTGGGGATAGAGCTAAATGCTCAGACATTTGAGCAATAGCATTCCCTACGCCACTATCGATAAGAATTTGCTTAAATCCCCCGCCAGCACCAATAATCGCAACAATTGAACCGATTGGTAATAAGCTATCTTCTGTTACCTTCTTAATAGCCTTTTTATCGATACCTTGGCGAAATCCAAGAAAATAAAACGCTGCAAAACATGCAATCAATAGTGCAATGATAGGACTACCGATTAATGTGACAGTCTTCATCAAAGTAGTAGAAAGAGGCACATAAGGAGCTGCTGCAGCTAAAACCATTAACATAACAGGTAACAATATAACTAAAAATGAAACTCCTATTCCTGGTAATTTCGTTGATTTTGTATTTACACGAATCAATTCTGGCTCATTTTCAGGAATTACACGTTTGTGAATCCATTTCGCAAATATAGGACCTGCAATAATGGCTGCAAAAAATGTAATAATGAGTGAATACATTAGTACCTTCCCAAGATTCGCTTTATAAATACCAATTGCTACAATTGCCCCTGGATGCGGAGGAACAAGGCCGTGTACGACAGATAGCCCAGCAATTGCTGGTAATGCTATCAATAAAATATTTTGTTTCGTTGTTTTATGAATTGAAATTACTAACGGTAGTAATATTAAAATACCTACTTCAAAAAACACCGGAATTCCAATAATAAAACCTGCAATTAACATAGCCCATGGTAAGTTTTTTATCCCAAAGGATTTAATAAAGAACTCTGCCACTTGCATTCCAGCACCTGACTCTGCCATCATTTTCCCTAAAATTGTACCTAATACTAAAATACCTACTAAATGCCCGAGAACACTTCCAACTCCCGTTTCATAAGCACTTACTATTTTATCCATTGGCATTCCAGACATAATTGCTAAAAACAAACTTGCAATCGTTAAACTAATAAACGCATGCCATCTCCACCACGATACCCCTAAAATAACAATTACAATTGATATTAATGTAATAATTAAAAGGTACATATTCATACTCAATCCCCCTTTATGTAAACCCTTTCATAAATACTATATAATTAAAAGAACCTATATAGTTCTTACTTGAGTAAAAGATACCTTTTCATATTACTATACGTTTAAAAGCATCTTCACATCATAGTGATTTATATAAAAAGAATCTCCCTTATCAGAGATACATGTTACCTACTCTCTCTGATAAGGGGATTTCTCTTTCATAATTATAATGTTATTGTGATAAACGCTACGCGTAAGTATATTTTCCTTCTTCAAAAGTGAATGACACTTTCTTCTCTTGCTATTTTCACGTAGTAAGACGCCAAACTCGGGATCCTAATTAAACGATGAAGTTACCTAGGAATCTGTCCTCTCATAAAAAGCAATTTTCGGAAAGCCTCCCCCACTTTTATATATTATAATTTAGGTGCTTTCGCCCAATCTGCAGCGAACTTTTCAATACCTTGATCTGTTAATGGATGCATAGCAAGTTGTTCAATTACTTTATAAGGAATTGTTGCAATGTGAGCCCCTGCCATCGCTACACGAGTTACATGATCTGGGTGTCTAACAGACGCCGCAATAATTTGTGTATCTAATTGATGAACATCGAATAATTCAGCAATTTTAGCAACTAATAATACACCATCTTCAGAAATATCATCTAAACGTCCTAAAAATGGAGAGACGTACGTTGCACCTGCTCGAGCAGCTAAAAGTGCTTGGTTCACTGTGAAAATAAGTGTAACGTTCGTTTTCACACCTTTTTCAGTAAGGTAGCGACAAGCTTCTAATCCTGCTAACGTCATCGGAAGTTTAATTGTAACTTTTTCATCGCCGCCGTTAATCTTAATCAGTTCCTCTGCTTGAGCAATCATCTCTTCAGCTGTAACAGCATCTGGCGTTACTTCTGCCGAAACAGACTCAACTTTAGGTACTGCCTGACAAATTTCTGCGATACGGTCTTCAAACTTAACGCCCTCTTTTGCTACTAAAGAAGGATTCGTTGTAACACCAGCTAAAACTCCAAGTTTATATGCTTTTTTTATGTCCTCAAGATTTGCAGTATCAATAAAAAACTTCATGATTTATTCCCTCCATTTTTTAAACGTCAATGAGTTAAATTTTTAAGATATTTATTTCTTTTCTACTGCATGTCCGCCAAATTCATTGCGCAGAGCTGCTACAACTTTTCCTGTAAATGTATCATTGTCTAATGAGCGGTAGCGCATTAATAGAGACATTGCGATAACAGGAGTTGCTGTTTGAAGATCTAATGCTGTTTCTACTGTCCATTTCCCTTCACCAGAAGAATGCATAACACCCTTAATTTCATCTAGTTTTGCATCTTTAGAAAATGCATTTTCTGTTAATTCCATTAACCATGAACGGATTACTGAACCGTTGTTCCATACTCTTGATACTTTTTCATAATCGTAGTCAAATTCACTTTTCTCTAGAATCTCAAATCCTTCACCAATAGCAGCCATCATACCGTATTCAATTCCGTTATGAACCATTTTTAAGAAGTGACCACTACCAGCTTTTCCAGCATATAAGTATCCATTTTCTACAGCAGTATCACGGAAGATAGGTTCAACGATGTCCCAAGCTTCTTGATCTCCTCCGATCATATAACAAGCACCATTACGAGCGCCTTCCATTCCGCCAGAAGTTCCTGCATCCATAAAGTGAATGCCATCTTTCTTTAGTTGCTCATATCGGCGAATAGACTCTTTATAATGTGAATTACCCGCTTCAATTAAAATATCTCCTTTTGATAAAAGTGGTGTAACTTCATCGATAACAGAATCTACAACAGCGTGTGGTACCATAACCCAAAGAATTCTTGGTGATTGTAATGACTGAACAAGTTCATTTAAACTAGATGCACCTGTTGCCCCGTACTCTTTCATTTCTTCCACTGCACTTGCATTTAAATCAAATGCTGCTACTTCATGTTTATGATCCATTAAATTTTTCCCTAAGTTTAATCCCATTTTACCTAAACCAATTAATCCTACTTGCATAATATAATTCCTCCTCAAATCATCTTTTATTAAAAATTCATATCACTACAATCTGGAATACCTTGCAGCACTGATATGTACGGAAAGGTATTCACAGTCATAGCTTAAGAATTCAATACATTTTTAGTAATTTGAACAACATTTTCTGTCGTAAATCCAAATAGATTCATGACTTCAGCCCCAGTTCCTGAAGCTCCAAATGTTTCAATCGATAATATTTTTCCTTCTTGTCCTACATAACGTTCCCACCCGAGAGATACACCCATCTCAAGAGATACTCGTTTCGTTATAGAAGACGGAAGAACGGATTCTTTATATTCGTTCGATTGGCGATCGAATAACTCCCAGCTCGGCATTGCAACGATGCGAACAGAAACTTGTTCTTCTTCTAATTTTGCTTTCGCACTAGCAGCTAAGGATACTTCAGAACCTGTCGCAATTAAAATTACATCCGGATTTTCATTTGTTTGTGTTAATACGTAAGCTCCTTTAGAGAGATTCTCTATGTTCGCTTTCGTTTCATTAAACACCGGTAAATTTTGACGGCTCAGTACTAAAACGACTGGACCATCCGTTTGCTGTAAAGCATACGCCCAAGCACTTGCTGTTTCATTTGCATCTGACGGACGGATAACTGTTAAACCAGGAATTGCTCGAAGCGCTGCCAATTGTTCAATTGGTTCATGCGTTGGACCATCTTCTCCTACAGCAATCGAATCATGTGTAAATACGTAAGTAACAGGTAAATTTTGCAGTGCAGCCAGTCGAATCGATGGACGAAGGTAATCATTAAATACAAAGAATGTACTTACGAAAGGTTTTACTCCTCCGTGGAGAGCCAGTCCATTCGCTGCCGCGCCCATTGCATGTTCACGTACACCGAAGTATATATTTCGTCCAGCATATGATTCTACTGCATATACTGCTTCACCTTTTATATCTGTCATCGTAGAATGAGAAAGATCCGCACTTCCACCGAAAATAGAAGGAATCGATTTCACATAATGATTAATAGCTTCCCCACTTGCAACACGAGTGGAAATCGTTTTTTCAGTATCAAAAGATAGAATGTCTTTCGCTTCAATTAAAACATCACCTGTAATCGCTTTTTCTAATTCATCTGCTAGTGCAGGGTTCGACTCTCTGTATGAGTTGAACTGCTCATTCCAGTCATTTTCTTTTTCAATACCTTTTTGTTTCAGTTCATTAAAATGAGCTGTTACTTCTTCAGGCACAAAGAAGTCTTCCTCATAGTGCCAACCATACACTTGTTTTGTCGCTGTCGCTTCTTCTACTCCAAGCGGGTTACCATGTGCTTTGTTCGTTCCAGCAACTTTTGGACTTCCATAACCTATAATGGTTCTAATTTCTATAAGAGTAGGTTGATCCGTATTTTCTTTCGCTAATTGAATCGCTTTTGTAATTGCATCGACATCGTTTCCATCTTCAACTCTTACATATTGCCAATGTACAGATTCTGCCCTTTTCTGCATATCTTCAGAGAAAGCAATGCCTAATTCACCATCAAGTGAAATTTCATTTGAATCATACAGTACAATTAACTTGCCAAGTTTCATATGTCCTGCCATTGACATCGCTTCATAAGCGACACCCTCCATTAAGTCACCATCTCCGACTAAAGCGTACGTATTGTGATCTATAATAGAGTGACCATCCTTATTGAACTTCGCTGCTAAATGCGCTTCTGCCATTGCCATTCCGACAGCATTAGCAATCCCTTGTCCTAACGGGCCTGTCGTCGCTTCAACTCCAGGAGTATGACCAAACTCAGGATGTCCTGGTGTTTTACTATTTAACTTTCTGAAGTTTTTCAAGTCATCAATTGAAACGTCATATCCAGCTAAATGAAGTAAGCTATACAGTAGGCTCGATCCGTGTCCCGCTGATAAAACGAATCGATCACGGTTAAACCATTCTGGGTGATTAGGATTGTGATTTAAATGATTCGCCCATAATGCATAAGCCATCGGTGCTGCTCCCATCGGAAGACCTGGATGACCTGAATTTGCCGCATTAATAGCATCAATTGATAATGTACGAATTGTATTCACTGCTAATTGATTTATGTTTTGTGTCATAGTAATCGTCCCCCTACATGCTTTCATGAAAGAAAGTACTTATTTTTCCGTCTCTTGATCTAACCACCATTTAAATCCACTTTCTTGCAATAATTCATTAGACGCATCTGGACCATATGAACCAGACTCATATTCATGAAGTGGTAATAAGTTCTCCTCGAATGCTTCAAGAATTGGTTGTACCCATTCCCATGACAATTCAACTTCTCTCCAATGTGCAAAGAATGTAGCGTCTCCACTCACCGCATCATGAATGAGTCTTTCATACGCTTCAGGTACTCCCACATCCGCTTGCTCACAAGTAAAGTTAATACGCATCGGTTCAATTTCTCCATTTTTCAATGGATTTTTACTATTTAACTGTAATGAAACGTTCTCACCTGGACTAATTTCAATTATTAATAAGTTAGGTGCTGCATTTGGATTACTATCTTGATATTGCTGTTTTAACGTATTTTTAAATTCGATTACAATACGAGTAGACTTTTCTTTCATTCGTTTTCCTGTTCGTATATAAAATGGAACGCCAGTCCAAAATGGATTATCGATCCACAGGCGAGCAGCAACAAATGTGTCTATGTTAGAAGAAGGGTTTACTCCTGGCTCCTCTTTATACGCTACAACTTGTCCGCCTTTTATTTCTCCTGAAACGTATTGACCGCGAACGATATGGTTTTGAACGTCTTCTTTTTTCACTTTACGAAGCGTCTCCATTACCTTTCGCTTTTCCTCTCGAATTTCACATGCATTAACCTTTTCCGGCAGATTCATAGCAGTCATCATTAATATTTGTAACATATGATTTTGAACCATATCTCGAATGGCTCCTGCCTGGTCATAATATCCTGCCCTTTCTTCAACCCCAACTGTTTCACTAGCTGTGATTTGTACATTCGCTATATGTTCTTTATTCCAAATCGACTGGAGAACAGGATTTGCAAATTCTAGCGCTTCAAGGTTTTGAATCATCGGTTTACCTAAATAATGATCAATACGGTATATCTCGTCTTCTTCAAACGTGCGACTAAGCTTATCATTCAGCTCACGAGCAGATGCAAGGTCGTGCCCAAACGGTTTCTCAATCATCAGGCGTTTCCATCCATCTGTTTTATCAAGTCCGCTTTCCTTAATATTTAAAGCAATCGTCTCGAAAAATTCAGGAGCAACTGAAAGATAGAACATTCTATTACCTTTTATATGTAGTTCTTCTTCCCTTTCACGAACGACTTGTAATAATCTCTCATAGTCTTCCGGCTTACTGACATCTAATGGACAATAGCGAAAATTATCTAAAAAACCTTCCAGTTCCGGAGTACCTTCTTCCCTCTGACGAGAAAACGTCTCTATTGATTCTTTTATTCTTTCTTGAAAATCTTCGTGAGATACTTGACGTCTTCCAAGCCCGATAACGGATATTTGCTTTGGAAGCTTTTGATCTCTATATAAGTTATATAGCGCGGGGTAAATTTTGCGTTTCGCTAAGTCCCCTGTCGCTCCAAATAAAACAAAGGTCATTGATTCCAATTTCAGTCCCCCTCTTGTTGTATAATCCTCTTCAATATACTAAAAATGAATTGTACAGAAGCTCATACTCTTATACTTCCTGTTTTTATAAAAAACAAAGAGTTATCTAATTCCAATTCTTTTTATACCTTTCGCTCTCTCATTGTCCCCAATATTAATAGTGGCAATTCAAAGCATTTCTACTACAACCTACTTATTTATAGAATTTAACGAAACATTTTATATCTGATTACTTTTAGTAATTAAGTAATCCTATGTCTAGTATATTAACCACATAAATTATTATCGTCAATAAAAATGTCTTGAATTAAATACTATTTATTTTGTAATACTTTTCTAAGTTTATCCTGAGTTACCATTCATTTTCAAAGATAATGATCGATATAATAAATATCAGTTTCATCAAAATCTTCAATTAATTCCCCGTTAAACTCGTGAGCAGATGTTATATGATGCCCAAAAGGCTTCTCTATAATAAGACGGTTCAATCCTTTTGTAGCCCACAATCCACTTTCCTTAATATTTAAAGCAATGACATCAAATACTTCTGGTATAACAGATAGGTAAAACATGCGGTTTTCAGGAATGTTTAATTCTGTTTCACGCCTCTTTACAAGACGCAACAAATCTTGATAGTCCTCTATATTCGCTGTATTTAATTGACAATAACGAAATGTGCTAATAAATTCTTCTACTCCTAATTCATCATCAGTAGATCTTCTAGAAAATGTAGCAAGGGATTGTTCTACCTTTGTTTGAAATTCCACATCTGACATTACCCTTCTGCCGATACCGATAATCGAAATACATTGTGGTATATTTTGATTACTAAATAGCTTATATAAAGCAGGATAAATTTTGCGTTTCGCTAAATCGCCTGTCGCTCCGGATAAAGTGAAACTTTAATCAGTGGGGGTTTTGTTCATCCCCACTGATTATTAGTTGAACCAATCGGGCTTTTACAGGCAGTTGCCCCCACCTAACTTCTATGATATCGCTGAATTTTGAGGTGGAGGTCTTACTGCCTGTTAATGCGGGGTAAAAGAAATGTCATTGAATCCATTTGTTCTCTCCCTTTTAAAACAATTGCTAGAATAGAATATATAAGTTCATTCGCTACTTAGCACAATACTGTCTCTAAAACCTCATACTTTACCAATGTTTCTTCAATACAATTTTCCCAAGAGCACGTTCTGACTCACTTATGTGGTGTGCTTTTTTTACACCTTCTACATGTAAAGGCAACACATGCGTGACAACAGGTTTAATCTTCCCGCTCTCAATTAATTCTGTAATAAGAGAAAGTTCACATCCGTTAGGTTCAGTAAATATATGGTCACTCTCAATATTTTTCTCTCTTGATATCTCGGTTTGCGGAATTTTCATACCTTTCGGACCATAAATAGACGCTAACTTTCCATTTGGTGCAAGTACTTTATAACTATTCTTTAGTACATCCCCACCTAACACATCAAATACAATATTGTAATTATGCAAAAGCAAAGAAAAGTCTTCCGTTTTGTAATCGACGACAGTATCAGCGCCTAGATCCTTTACAAATTGCATGTTTTTCGTACTAGTCGTAGTTGCAACATGTGCACCGAAACTTTTCGCTAGTTGAATAGCAAACGTACCTATCCCGCCAGATCCAGCATGAATTAAAACCTTATTACCCTTTTGAACATTAGCGAATTTCACTAAACTTTGCCAACTTGTCAAACCTACTAGAGGGATTGATGCCGCTTCCTCAAAAGATAGATTTCTCGGTTTTTTCGCTACATACTTCTCATCTACTGCCACGTACTCTGCATACGTACCATTTCGTTCAATATCTGGACGACTATATACTTCATCCCCCACTTTACATACTGTTACGTTTTTTCCTATAGCAGCAACTACACCTGCAACATCCCATCCTAAAACGAGCGGGAAGTCATAAGAAATTACGTCTTGAAGTAAACCCTCACGTATTTTCCAATCCACAGGATTTACACCAGCTGCATATACTTCAATCAGTACATCGTTGTCTTCCAATAGCGGTGTCTGCATTTCAATCTCTTGTAGTACACTTTTATCTCCATATTGCATAAGTCCTATTGCTTTCATTCTTTTCACTCCTTTACAAGGCTGGGAAATGCGGTAGCACTTCTTCTCCTAGCTCATCCAATACTTCGTCAGCTGGACGTTGACCATCAAATAGAGCAAGGAATAAATGATTCACACCAATACTTTTATATATATCAAGTAATTCAATTAGTGCCTTACGCCCTGTACGGTAACCTAAACGTATCGGTGTAGGACGTTCATTTGGATCTTCAGATAAATCTAAATGCATCGGTTGTATAAATGGTTTGAATACATCTGGATGATAATCCTCTACTAGTTCTCTCCATTGTCCAATTGCTCCCGCCTGATGCACCGGACTACGTGGATAATACATCCATCCATCTCCATGTTCAGCAAACCATTCCATATTTTGCTGACTAAAACCTGTAATAAAGGTTGGAACACGTTTAGACGGTTTTGGAACTAAATTCGCACCATGAACTTCTCCTAGTGTCGACTGGATAGACGGGAAGTTTTTATACAAAATCTCTTCCAAGTAAGCAAATGCTTCTCTAAACTTTTCACCTCGTGTTTCATGACTAACACCTAACGCTTTGAAATCGGCACGTCTGTCACCGGATGAAACGCCAAGCATAATTCTTTCTGGAAATAGTTGATCTAATGTAGCAATTTCTTTTGCTACACGCAATGGATGACGAAGTGACAACACTGTTGCCGACGTTCCAAATGCAATTTTCTCTGTCTTGCTTGCTAAATACGTCAAATAAATCATCATATCGTAAATTTGACCTGTTGCAGGATCACCAAAATCAGGGTCTTGCAGCAATACATCGCGAAGCCATACACCTGTAAAACCGTATTGTTCCGCTTTTTGTACTAACTCTACTTGTTTTTCCATCGTTGGAGCATGAAACTGATAATTTTCAATCGGAATGTGAACTCCTAACGTAAGTTGATCTTTCGCAAACATACGATTATATCCAAAATGGTTCGCAAACTTTTCCATGTGTTTCACTCACTTTCCCTCATTCATATAAACCTATACTTTTCATATTTCTTCTCAAAATTTATAAGCAACACTGCAACACCACATTGTTGCCGATTGTAATCGTTATAACTTTCTTTGTGCTACGAGTGTTATTATAAATCGGCCATAACATGAATAACAGTACGTACTTTAAAGTGATGTAGGCACTTTAAAGTACCTATACTAAGTGAGTAATAATAAATCATGCTGCAAAAATAACATCTACCCTTTCTTCAAAAAGCTTTACTGTTGCTTTTGCAAATACGTTTCATTATTTCACGTACTTTCCCTTTCTTTATATAAAATTGTTACTAACCAAATTCAAAATATTATACTTATTTTTTGTACTTTGCTATGCTATAACCACGAACAGGAGGTATAAACTATGAAAGCACAAATTATCCATTCTTTTGGGGATTCATCTGTATTTCAATTAGAAGAAGTTTCAAAACCAAAACTTTTACCAGGTCATGTTCTAATTCATGTAAAAGCAACAAGTGTAAATCCAATCGATACAAAAATGCGTAGTGGTGCCGTTTCAGCAGTCGCTCCTGAGTTTCCAGCTATATTACACGGCGATGTAGCTGGTATTGTTATTGAAGTAGGAGAAGGTGTTTCGAAATTTAAATGTGGGGATGAAGTATACGGATGTGCCGGAGGTTTTAAAGAAACTGGAGGTGCACTTGCAGAATTTATGCTTGCTGATGCACGATTAATTGCTCACAAACCTAAAAATTTAACAATGGAAGCAGCTGCTGCTCTACCATTAGTTGCAATTACAGCTTGGGAATCTTTATTTGATCGTGCAAATATTAAACCTGGTCAAAATATTCTCATTCATGGAGCTACTGGTGGCGTAGGACACGTAGCCATTCAACTAGCTAAATGGGCAGGCGCTAAAGTTTTTACAACCGCTTCTCAGCAAAGCAAAATAGACATCGCCCATCGTCTAGGAGCCGACATAGCTATTAATTATAAAGAAGAATCTGTTCAAGAATATGTACAAAAACATACGAACGGAAACGGATTTGAAGTTATATTTGATACAGTAGGCGGCAAGAATCTTGATCATTCTTTTGAAGCTGCTGCGGTCAACGGAACTGTCGTAACAATTGCAGCTCGTTCAACCCATGACCTCTCTCCTTTACACGCAAAAGGACTCTCTCTGCACGTTACTTTTATGGCGTTAAAAATATTACATACAGATAAACGTGATGCTTGCGGGGAAATTTTAACTAAACTAACGCAAATAGTAGAAGAAGGACACCTTCGACCATTGCTAGATTCTAAACTTTTTACGTTTGATGAAGTTGCACAAGCACATGAATATTTGGAGTCAAATAAAGCAATTGGGAAAATAGTGTTGAAAAACGTTTGGTAACTTTCACTAAATAATACAAATAACAGCGGGATTGCTTCGCCTTATCTTTGTCTTAAGAGGCGTGCCACAATCTTAAAAGCTTTCCATCCTTTACAACAAGTAAAAAAAGAACAGCCGAATTTTTCTTATAGTAGAAAATTCGGCTGTTTGCATGTCGCAATTTGCTTTTTATATATTTCCATTAATAGATAAAATACAACTCATTTGCCTTACCATCTTTACCTTCAACAGAATATTATGTTGTTTTTAATTTTTTAAAACACACTACGTACTAATCCCCCGTCTATTCGCAAC
This sequence comes from Bacillus cereus group sp. Bce019, assembly GCF_051781745.1. Taxonomy (NCBI): domain Bacteria; kingdom Bacillati; phylum Bacillota; class Bacilli; order Caryophanales; family Bacillaceae; genus Bacillus; species Bacillus cereus group sp. Bce019. The sequence continues at coordinate 83,733 of NZ_JBPWJX010000017.1, read as the reverse complement.
GCGGAACCATTAATTGCTGAAGAAAGTGGGCTGCTTAAGAACGTGACAAGATTGGCAATTTCTTCTGGTCGAATAAGTCTTTGAATAATAGAGGTTGGTCGATTCTCTTTCATAAATCGCTTCTCAGCTTCTTCTATTGTCAATTGCTCATTAGGATAAAGACTATTTAACATAGTCTCCACTCCTTCCGTTAAAGTCGAACCAGGCATTATAGTATTAACAGTCACATTCGTTCCTGTCGTCAGCTCAGCTAAACTGCGAGAAAGTGAGAGTTGCATCGTTTTAGTCGCACTATAGTGAGCCATTTCTTGAGATGGCATAATAGCTGCTTCGCTAGCAATAAAGATGACTCTTCCTTCTTTTCTTTCAATCATTTTTTTCAAGTACGAGCGAGTAAGTCGAACACCACTCATAATATTGACTTCAAACAATTTAAACCAATCTTCATCAGGGATATCAAAATATTCTACAGGTTCAAAAATTCCTAAGTTGTTAATAAGAATGTCTACTTCAGGGTACTTTTCAATCACATTTTGGCACCCTTGTTCTGTTCCTAAATCAGCTACTACAGGTTGAAGAATAGCATCCGGATACTGCGCTAGAATTTCGTTTATCGTTTGATTAACATTTTCTTCACGGCGTCCATTAATAAGTACAGTAGCTCCTTCCGCTACTAATGAAGTGGCAATTGCTTTTCCAATCCCTGCCGTAGATCCAGTAACCAGTGCTGTTTTTCCTTTTAATTGCATATGCATATAGATCCCTCCAAATTCATGTGCTACATGATTGACTTACGTTGGAATACATAATTACGTTTATATTGTGGTTCACTTCTCTTATCTTTAACAGAAAATAAGCAGATCCACCCTTTTTTCAAAAAAGTATAAACGAAAATTATGTAGCTATTCCACTCTGTACTGAACTAAAAATCAAAATTATCAGTATTTAGATCCACTCAATAATTCTAATTCAAATCATTCTAATGTAAAAAATCACATCAACAGCAGAGTAAAGCTAAAACCAACTAATAAATACCATTATGATATATATTAACGATAAAGAAAATTACGCACTTTAAAGTTCCATAGGAACAAAAAAGTGCCCTATAAACTATAATTTCTAACTCTTTATATTTGCTAAAGTAGTATCTTTTTTTATCATAGAAAAGGTTGTAAAATCACACATTCTTACATACAGTTATAGGATTATTTTTATCCTAATTAACTAAAAACCATATAACACATTTGTAAAATAAAATTCTAAAAAAACCTTGCAGAAAAATTCTACAAGGTTTTTGCCTATACACACAAATTAATCACTATATTAAAATAAAAGGGTTTATAATTCATCGCAATATTATTAAATATAAGCTGCTTTAAAGGCTTGTTGGACAGCTTGTACTTCTAATGAGTCTTTACCATATAAGTTCGTTGCTACACGAATACAAGCTTCTTTTAATTCTTTAAAGTTAGAAGTCATATTTAATTCATCCGTATTTGCATAATAGAAAATATCAAACATTTTATCTTCTCCAATGCCATGTACGTTTACTCCATTATGGTTTCCACCACTAGCAATCAAGTAAGCTACTTTATTAATAATGCTAGAGTTCGTGTGTACACCACCATGATCGTGGTCAGCATCAATAGGTAAGTTATTATAATGTCTATAGTCCTCCGGATATCTAGAAGAGATAGATGATGGGTTTTTCATATCTCTAAAAATACGACCTGATTGTTCTCCCATTGTCCAATTGAACTTTCCGTTATTAGCATACTTTTCAACTGCTACTCCTAAAATATCAGATAGAGCCTCATTAATTGCACCAGCTTCTCCTGCATACTCAAGTCCAGACTCATTTCTTGTAACCGCGTGTGTAAATTCATGTCCTGCCACATCAAATGCTCTAACAATTGGATCTCCGTATACTAGCATAGCTCCATTACTAAATGCATTAAACCACTGCTTAGGATTTCCTTTATTCGTACCATTTGTGTTCCAACCATGAACGACAGAAATTACTTTTTGTCCGTTATTATCAAAGCTGTTACGGCCATATTTTTCTTGATAAAAATCATATACTTTCGTTGCTAAATAATGAGCACTAACTGCTTTAGGATCAGTAAAATTTGTAGAATTACTTGTTACTAAATCATCGAGATAACCCCATACATTTCTTCTATAATTATTATAATCTTTATAATTAGCAGTATATGTTTCAATTCCCTTACCACGAGAATAATCTGCAAGCATGTACGTTCCATCACTTCGCTGCGTAATTCCAAACGTACGATTAATACCTAAGTCATCTTTTCCTGTACCTGTTAATCTTGAAGAATCTTGTGATTTATTTGCTGTCGCAGATTGGACAATACTACTATCTACTTGTATACCCAATTTTTGAACGAGTTCTTTTAATAGATTACCACCAAAAGCATCAATTAATACTGTACCAGATACATATTCAGGTGTAGATGCACTAAAAGTAATTTGATATGCGTTTGTAGCTTTATTTGTATTTTCATCTACATATACCACTTGTTTAATTTCTGGTTCTTCAATAAATGTGAGATTATTTCCATAGATGTTGAAAAGCTGTTTTTTTGCATCCTCTTCTGATAAAGTAATAGGTTGTTTCAAATCTTCCTGTTGTTGTAGATCTTGGGCACTATCCCCTGAAACGCTCGTAAGTACACCATCATCATTAATATGTGCTGTTAGTTGATATCCGTATACATCACGTCCTTCATACGTTTGTTGAAGACGTACCAATGTAGTACCATCATAAGATTTACGACTTTGCGTAACATTATAATTAACTTTGGATTCCGTATTAACTTGCTTTGATGATAATGCTTGTTCTGTTTTTCCTTTTAGTGCATCCTTTGCTACATTTTCTGCCGAATTTTGAGAAGGTGCTGTTAAATTACCTGTTCGGAACGTATCTTCCTTTGTTTCCACTTTTAAATCTTCTGTTTCCGCATGCACTCCTCCATAGGGCATAATCGCCGATAACACCACTCCTGTAGTTAAACCTACCTTTACGAAATTATTCATATTCTTACTCCTTTATAATCTTATTATTAAGTTAAATAAATGTTTTTCAGAATTGGAAACATAGATATTTCAAACTATCTATGTTTATCTACTGTTTATGAATTGTGATTCCTCATAATATAGATAGATTGCGTCTTTACTTTTAGATTCATTTCATTCCTCAAAAATTACTCATTATATAAGCTATCTTTATATTTATTTATATACGTTATTTTTTGTGGTTCTGATAACATATTTATCGCCATCCACACATTCTTTTTCATTTCTAATTTTTGCATTGGTATCTCTTTTAAAACCGGATTACTTATAATTTCTTCCATTTCTTCATCAATTCTTTTCATAAGATTTTCTTCTGGATTATTTTTTAAATAAGTATTTTTCAGTCCCCATTTTGTCATTATAAATTCATTCGTTTTATTCATAGGATTAATAATAGTAGCTTTACTAGTTAATCGTTTTTTTATTTCATCATGATAGATTTTAATTTTATATCCTTCTTTTAGTGGAATAGTATCTTTTACAATCGTTACATTTGTCCCTTCCATTTCCTTCGTATAAATTTTTTCACCTTTCTCATTAAACACCTCTATTGATGCGTATTTTTCATCTGCATAATAGCTATGAGGCGTTTTAGTAGTAACCGTAAAAACAGCCCGCTTTTGCTCTAAGTCTGTATTTAATTCGGCAAACTGATCATCTCCTAATCCTAGGAATTGAATCGTTTCATTTACCAAATTGCTCACTTTCATTTCGTTAACATCAATCGTTAGACTATTATCCTTTTCCTTTACATAGGCATAATACGAACGGAAATGATACATTCTATCCATTTTCTCACCTGAAATTTCAACCGTATAAACCCCATTTGGTACGTCTTGTAAATTGATATCTGCTGTTTCAATTGTTTTTTCTTGAACAACTGTATTCCCTTCTTTTAATTTAATCTTTCTTCCTTTCAATGTATCTATTTCATTTGTATTTAAATGGATATGCAAATTCCCTTTTAACCCAAGTGAAGCAATTTGCTGATTCGTAACTATTTCAAAGTTAGAGTTTATCGGAATATCAGGATCAACTAGAGCTCTCGCCTTAGCTAATTGTGATTCAGGCACTATATACGCTAAAGAAGTAATTGCCGGATAACCTTTCGCCCTATTCATCTCTATTTGTTTATGATTAAGCTTAAAGCCCCATCTTTCAAAAACGGGTGTAAAATCAACTTGTACATTCTCGCTATAATACTGATTCATTAAATCCGGTAAAGAATAATCCCCCTTTTTGAAAGCAGCATTGCTAGCTAGTTTTCGATAACCTTGATACATTTTTGCAAAAGCTTCATCGCCAGCTTTTTGTTTCGCCATCGTTAAAAGAATAAGTTTTTGTCGCAAATCTAAATCATCATAATTTTTATTTTCTTTCATTAAAGCATTGTATAAATTCCGTTCTACCTGTTCCTTCTTCCCAAAATTAAATAACCAACCAACTTGATCTGCTTTTTTGCCGTATTTACTATATTGATATTGAACACCAAATAGATTATTAGAAACTTCTCCTGTAAATATTCCTTGATTATCAAAACCAGCTTGGTATCCATGAGCGATTTCATGTAAGGTTCCCCAACTTAGTTTATCTAACCACATCTTTGTACTATCTGAACTATTCGCTGTCCAATTTGCGCCATAATAGGCACCGCCAGCACCAGATATATCTGCTTTTAAGAAATAACGATTTTGACTTTTTTTATTTTCAACCGTTGAGCCATCTAAACCAATAATTGAATCATACATCGCAAAAATATCTTCATAATATGCAATTAACTCATCCAACGATTGAAAATCCTTTAAAGATCTTACTAACTCTTTATCTTTTTTAGGTACAAATAATTGAAAACTCTCCCCTTGAATTAACGCATACTCTCCATCAAATTGATCCCATGTACTAAAAAATTGAGATACACTTCCTTGTTGTTTATAAATGGGAAGAGGTTTAGTAGCACTTTCATTCCCTACTTGGTACTCAAGTACAGCGTGCTTTTCACCATACGGAGTATCTATGAAAGGAACTAAAGGCGTATCACCTTGAATGGTAATCCACTCATTTCCTACTTGTATGGATTTTTCATTTTTAGAGTCATTAGACAATAAACGTAATGTTAATTTGTCTTTAAAATTAGGATTCGTTTGTCTTACCTTTAATGGTGTATTTCTCTGCAAAATAAATCCTAAATCTTGTCGATCGTGATATTTACCCTTACTTATGCCCGCCTGAAATATCCAAGTAGGCTCTTCTAAACTAGTAATTTCTTTTACATTTGTTCGTTCATCAGCATGTAAGTGTATATTTCCTATGAGGAAAAACATTGTATACATGATGCCTATAACAAGTAGCCTTTTCATTTACATATCTCCTTTTCTATTTTTTATATACAAAATACAATAAAACCCTCCTTCTTTACTTATAACTGTCGTCAGTAAGTTACTTATTAGTGTAATTATTATAGTTACATTAGCTCATGATTATCAATCATTAAATATATGTAATTTTGCATATATTAATGTTTAACGAAAAATTTCGAGATATCTTGTAATGATCCAATATTATTTCATACATTATTCAATAAAAAAAAACACACGAAGCCCCTTAAGTCTTCATGTGTTTTCATACATGTTATTACATTTATAATTGAATAAATTATCTTATTCTGTAATATTAAATTTTGAAACCAATCCCCTTAATTCTTCCACCTTTTCTTTCATTTTGTTGGATTGGATTGATATTTGTTCAATTGATACGGCCTGTGATTGAATTGAATTTACTGTTTGAAGCGTCTCCTTTTTCACATCCGTTGCAGTTTCAGAAACTAGCGAAAGAGAAGCATTTACTTCTTCTGTACCAGCAGACATCTCTTCTGTCGCTGCGGATACTTCTTGAATTTGACTTGTAATCTTATCAATATCTCTCATAATAGACAAGAAGGTTTGATTCGCTTTGTGGGCAGCTTCTTTTCCTTCTACTGCCTTCTGTTGGCCTTTTCGCATGACATTAACTGTATCTTGAGTATCTTGTTGAATGGATTTTATTAAATGATTCACTTCCTTTGCAGATTCTTTAGATTGCTCAGCCAAGTCTCGAACTTCTGCGGCAACCACTGCAAATCCTTTCCCATTCTCTCCAGCACGTGCCGCTTCAATAGCGGCATTTAAGGCAAGAAGATTCGTTTGTTCGGCAATATTAGTAATTGCAGCGAGAGCTGTATCAATCTGTTGTGTACGTGTAACAAGTTTATTTATTACTTTTGATGTTTCCTCGACAACATCATGCACACTATTCATTTGAAGAATAGAGTGATTTATCACTTCACTACCGATATTTATTCGTTCTGTAGTCGTTACTGCTACCTCAGCGACTACTGCTGAAGATTCAGCTACAGTTTGCACCCCTGTTGTAATTTCTTCCATTGAGGATGAGCTCTCCTGAATACTAGTTACCTGTCCTTCTATTTTTGTTTTTACTTCTAAAACAGTCTGTACAACCTCATTTGAAATACTAGACGCTCGATTTGTATCTTGTAATACGCCCTCCGTAGTAGAAATAACCTCTTGTGTTGTCATCTTAACATTCGCAATTAATTGTTGAAGGTTATCTAACATACTATTAAAAGACTGAACAATATGCCCTAATTCATTATTTGCTTTATAAGGAGTACGTGTTGTTAAATCTCCAGCTGCTACTTTTTCCATATCATTTTGTAGTAACACAAGTGGTTTTCGGATAGTTAATTTAATAATATATCCAATTAATATAATTATTAAAATTGCTAAAAGCGAAATACTAACAAACATTATCATTGTATTTTGAGCACTATTATTATTTTCCTTCTGTAAAAGCTCTGCATTATTACTATTATATAAAATTAATTCACGAATTGATTTTATTGATTTTTGCATATTAGGTTCAATCTCTTTTAGGTAATATGCATATGCTTCCTCATTATTAGATTTCCCTAATTCTTGCGCTTTCTTCATTTGAGTTCTTAATTTATTAAATGTTTCATAAAACGTGTTATATAATTCTTTTTCTTTAGTAGAAATAACTTTAGCCTCAAACTGCTTTAAAAGATAATCATTTTCCTGACGAATTCCGTCCATTTCTGTTATTAATTCATTCATTCTTTTTTCATCTTTTGATACCATAATTTCCATAAAGTTCATATTAACATGATAAAAATTAGATTCTACAATACCAATCCACTCAATTGGTAGTAAATTATCCTCATACATATTAGAGGAAGTACTTTTCCCTCTTTCTAATCCCCAAAACCCTATTAGGGATAATACTATACATGCAATACTTGATATAGTTATTAATATGTTTAGTTTTGTACCAACCTTACTGTTTCTTAATAATTCCAATTCACTTTCTCCATTCTAATATATAGTTTAAGTAATGTATTTTATACCAAGAATCCAAAAATTACGATGTTTATTTTGTAATATGCAATTTTGCATATCATCCACTACTGATTCAAAATAACCTAACATTGTAATTTTGGTTTTCCAAAAATTCATGATTATGAACACACCCTATTAATTCTTGAACTTCTCATCCAAAATATCCAAAAATATTGTGGCACCAGGGGAACCCATCATTGATGTATAAATTACACTACCATACAAGACTAGCTTAAAAATATTTTTCTTATTGCTCATTTTTCTATTTCCTCTTTATCAAAAGTACTCCTAACACATCACACTTTAAAGAAACGATAGTATTCCCTATAATCCAAAAAAAATAAGGAAAGACATAACACCTATGTCTTTCCTCTAAAATTGTAACACTCAATATACTCTTAGCTCTATTTGATTTGCCAGTTAAATCCTCACATTTCTTTCTTTATAATATCTCCTAACTCCGTCCAACTTGTAATCCGCGGGATATTGAGATGTTGATTGTAAGAAGTAGTTTTTGCATACACATTTATCGGTTTTCCTATTAACGTTTCTAAGACTGCCGGCTTATCATCAAAGAAATAGTTTAATTTTATTTCTTGTATGAAGTGTATTTTTTCTTCATCCTTCATTCCATAGAAAAAGCGATCTTCATGTACCGGAAAACCTTTTTCTATTAACCATTTTTTTGTTTGCTCTCCATGCTCTTTAGGTCGCGCCGTTATATAGTAAATTTCATGTCCCTGTCTTTCTAATTCTTGTAATGTCTCTACTGCATATGGAAACGGTGAACAAGAAGTATAATAAATCTCATCCAGCAAACTATTCCACATATGACTGCCTTCCTCCGAAGTCATGCCAAATGCTTCATGAATTTCAATTGTTTTTAAAGAATGAAATACATCCAATCCTAATTTTTTGTTTAATTTCTTATTATATAAATGAAAAGCATGCTGCCTTAAATCAATTAATGTATCATCGATATCAAATCCAAACTTCACTCTTCATCGCTCCTTTCTGCAATCCATTTATCGGAACATATAAGTAGCTTTTATTCTCCTTATATTTTCCGATATTCTGGATAGCCAATAAATCTATAATCTTTTCCAACCTGGGTAAATGATACATCCTTAAATTCAATTGCATCTTGCATTTTAGTAATACCAGTCCCCTCTACAAAGCTAGGCGCCAATCTGCCCCCAATAATTTTTGGTGCGACATATAATATAAGTTTATCCATCAATTTATTTTCAATAAACGAAGCATTTACCTCTCCACCACCTTCAATAAGCAGGGAGGAAACTCCTTTTTGCCCTAAAACATCAAGCATTTCATGTAAGTTTATATGCTTTTCTCCGCTAGTAACAAATACTTTAACTCCTGCATTTTCTAATGCTATCTTTTTTTTCGCTGCATGATTACTTGTTGTAAATATCCAGGTAGGAGCTTCTCCATCTGTAACAACGTTAGCTTCCATCGGTATGCGTAATGTCGAGTCCAATATTATTCGAATTGGATTTCGTCCATTTGGAATACGCGTTGTCAATGATGGATTATCCTTTTGAACAGTATTCGCTCCTACTAAAATAGCCGCATTTTCGTTTCGTATTTGGTGTACTTCTTGTCTTGCTTCTGCAGATGTAATCCACTTACTATCCGATGAAGACGTAGCGATTTTCCCGTCTAATGTAACTCCTGATTTAATCGTTACAAATGGACGCTTTGTCAAAATATATTTATTAAAGACTTCATTCATTTTTTTAGATTCTTCTTCACACACTCCTACAAGTACTTCAATACCTGCATCTTGTAGAATTTTAATTCCACGTCCAGAAACAAGCGGGTTTGGATCAAGTGTAGCAACTACTACCTTCTTAATTCCTGCTTGTACAATTGCTTCAGCACAAGGCCCTGTTCTACCATGATGAGAACAAGGTTCAAGAGTTACATAGATTGTAGCACCACGTACCTGTTCTCCAGCCATACGTATCGCATGTATTTCGGCATGTGGTTCTCCGGCCTTCATATGTGCTCCGACCCCTACAATTCGATTATCATTTACAATTACAGATCCAACCAATGGATTTGGAGTCGTTTGTCCCTTCATAGCCTTGGCATTTTCTAGTGCTAGCTTCATATACAATTCATGCTCAAGCATGTAAGTGTCCCCCTTCAAAATGTCCAGAACGCTGAATCTTCGTTTGCAAATATTTCTCATTAAACTCTGAGATATCACCCCATAACGGTTCACGACTCGTAACATTTAATCCAGCTTTTTGTAACGCTTCTAATTTTTTCGGATTATTTGTAATAAGTTTTACAGGTTTTGAGCGTAGCGCTTTTAATACTTCAATTGTATCATCATAGTTTCGAACATCATCTTCAAAGCCTAGGTTCAGATTAGCTTCTACTGTATCTAACCCATTTTCTTGCAAGAGGTACGTCATTGCTTTACTAAACAAACCAATTCCTCTTCCTTCATGATTCGCTAAGTAAAATAAAGCACCTGAACCATGTTCTGTAATCATTTGTAAAGACTGCTTTAATTGGAATCCACAGTCACAACGTTTACTACCAAAGATATCACCGGTGTGACAAATACTATGCATACGAATTAGGGCATCTTCAGAATTCTCAAAATCACCATATACAAGCACACTAGATTGCTGCATATCAGCTAAATTAATAGATGAGAGTTTTTTGATAATTCCTTCTACACTATTTGTAACCTCACTACATTGTAACCAAGAATACCATTGGAAAATTTTAGTCTCCCCATATAAATTAATTGGCAATTTGATAGGTCCTACTAAATAAATATCCTTTCCATCTTGATGTATAAATTGAATTTTATCTTCTAACATATGAATTGTATCTGTTGTAACCATTAGGTACCTCCTAGTATTGAGAATCTCTAAAAATCCTCTTCCATTGTTATATTTTTTATTGTTTAACTTACACAACGTAAGTGTTTTTACAGATGCTATTCTTTTTTCTCTCAGCTTATATGCAATATGTATCATTACAACTTTGGCCATTTAAAGAAAAGAGTTTTAGTTACATAAAACAACTTAGTTACTTTATGTAAGTGAGTATACATTCGTAATTAATTTACGTCAAGTAATTAATTATAAAAACATTTGTTACTAATAGTAAGATGTTATATAATTTGTTTTAGGAGGTGAAGGAAAATGAATGATTCTACATTATGCCCTCGCTTTGAAAAAGGAATGAAATTTTTTAGCCAACGATGGACAGCACTAATTATTTACCAACTTTTTTCTGGATCTCAGCGCTTTTGTACGCTTGAATCTTCTCTTCCTGTCAGCGGAAGATTACTTTCAGAAAGATTGAAAGAATTAGAACTAGAAGGAATTGTCGAACGTAAAGTCTTTCCTGAGACACCAGTTCGTATAGAATATTCTTTAACTCAAAAAGGATTTGCTTTAGAAGCTATTATTCGCGGAATAGAAGAATGGTCACAGGAATGGATAGAACTTGAGGAATAACATAAAAGCTTTTTCGTATATAGTTTTAAGTAATCAAATTACAGATACCTATTATTAAAACGCTAGTTTTTCAAGCATTTATGAAAAGCTAGCGTTTTTTAATGAATAAAATAAAATTTAAGAAATGAAACAAGATGATCAAACCGATCACCTTGTTCCTTTAAAGATTAAAATAGTGATTTTAACAACTTTTATTAATACATACTCGATTAACAGAAATAATAAATAGAATTTTTGTAACTAAACAGTTTTATTTTCGCAATACAGTTAGCTTATCCCGCTATTTGCGGACAGTAAGACCACCACTGATTAAATTTCCATTTTATTGCATTTGAATATTACTTATGAAATTTCACACGCTCTTCAAGTGGTTGGAATTCTTTTTCACCTGGTGCAGCTGTTGGATTACCAAATGGCATTTGTGCAATTAGTTTCCAATTAGCAGGGACATTCCATTCTTGTTTTACCTCATCGTCAATTAATGGATTATAATGTTGTAAAGATGCCCCTAATCCCTCTGCTTCTAAACCTGTCCATACGACTAATTGGTGCATACCTGATGCTTGGTGTGACCAAATTGGGAAGTTTTCAGCATATGCAGCAAATTTTTCTTGAAGCGATTTAACGATAGCCTCATCTTCAAAGAATAGTACTGTTCCATAACCAGCTTTAAAAGAATCCATTTTTTGTTGCGTTCCTGAGAAATCTCCATCTCCAACTACTTTTCTTAATGTTTCAGTTGTAATATCCCATAATTTATCATGAGCTTCACCAAATAATACAACTAATCGCGCAGTTTGAGAATTGAAAGCTGATGGAGTATATTTCACAGCAAACTCCACAATTTCTTTAATTTTTTCATCCGATACTTGTACCTCTTTGTTAATTCCATAGTAAGTACGTCTTTCTTTCAGTGCAGTATAGAAATCTTTTGTCATAATTCATTTCCTCCTAAGTTTTAATATTCTTCAAAATGATACATTGCGAAGATAATATGAGTTGAAATGAGTTCATTTTTGAACCATTGAACACCATAACACCAATTGCTAGTCATTCTGAATCTAAACCACTGCTTCTTGCTTCAGTTTCCCTAAAAAAACACTTATAAGCATCATTGATACAATCTAGTGATCATTCGGTATTATTTTACCCATTCTCTATTCATGTATCCTGCTTGTTTCATATTTACACAAATATGAAAATAACCTTAAATTGCTGGTCAAAAAAGCCAGGTAGCATGAATAACACATTACCTGGCTTTTTACATTTTTAATTTAAATTCAACTAAACATTACCAATGAATAGTAGTAAAAACTATACCTGTCACTTATTTAATAATTAACATCTCATAAGGATGTTGTCCCATAAATCTATTCTCCCAAGGAATCTCTAATGATGTCCAATTTGAACCACCGTCTACTGACTGATACACTCCTTTATTGCTAAACAGATAAAACGTTCCATCACTTGTTGCCTTTAATACTGGTATGATTGTGCCTTTAGGAGTTGGTAAACCTACATTCATTTCTGCCCAAGACTGATTTTTTTCTTTCTTATAAATAAATGATTCACAATTTCCATTATTGTAATCATGCGCTACGTGGGGATTTGAAGATGTCGCGATAATAATATTTTCTGGATCATTTGGGTTAACTGCCATTTGATATGCGTAATGATGCTTTAGCCCGCTACACATATAGTTCCAAGTCTTACCTCCATCATTACTCTCCGCATACTCTTGACCTGGTTCTTTCAAGAATGAATCACCTAACACCCCGTATAAACGATTTGGCGCATCGCCATGTGATTTAAGAATGTGAATATCTTGAGGATAGTTCCCCTCTTTTTCCTCAGTCCATGTCTTACCTCCATCTACACTTTTAATTAATCCGCCTACCTCAATAGTCGTATAAATAGTTTCTGGATTATTAGCATCAATTTCAATATGTTTTACATGGTGTGTATATGTTCTTTGAGGAAAGAACCATGATGAATATGATGGCATTTGTCGATAATCTGTTAGCAGCTCAAAACTGTCTCCTCCATTTTTGGATACGAACATTGCACTCGGTTCAGTTCCTACATATACAATCCCGTTACCGTCATCCCCCTTCGCTGGAGATACAGAAACTGCTGTAATAGCTCTCATATGAATAGCATTTGCTGGGAACACTTCACCAAAGGAAGGTAACGCACCAATCGCTTCCCATGAACTTCCTCCATCTTTACTTCTCCATAATCCCCTATCAAAAGTACCACAATACATTCTTTCTTGGTCGTATGGATCTAAAGCTAAAGCAACTGGATTCGCACCTACAAACTGCGATTGGACGCTCCATGTTGAGTCTTTTTTTTCTGCGATTACAAGTTCTCTATCAAACGCTAATATGAATTTTTCCATAACTAAAATCTCCTCGTTTCATAATATATCTACTGTATTATTTAAATTTTTACCGTTACAAGTTATGAGATAACACTTATATGCTACAGCATATAAAGGATAAATTTTATAAGCAATATGTGATTAAAAACTTACATTATATAATTTGTTAACTTCACATCAGTATGATGAACAAGATGTCCTGTTAACTCATATAAGTCCATATGCCACCTTCAAATAAATCGCAATTTATATGCTATAGCATATATAATATAGAATGTATTATTTTATGTCAAACTTTAATACTGTTAATAAGTTCTTTAGCTCGCCTAAAGTAATTTAAAAGTCATAATATAAACAGAAACATTTTATTGAATAGAAAATAAAAAAAGAGTGCAATTTTTGCACTCTTTTTACTCATTTCTATTAGAAATCAAAGTTATCAGGATCTGGACCAACGCGGTGATTTTGATTTAATGCATCGATTTTTTCCATATCTTCTTTCGTTAATTCAAAGTTAAATACATCGGCATTTGCAATAATGCGGTGCTCTTTCGTTGATTTTGGAATTGTGATCACTTCATTTTGAAGGTCCCAACGTAAAATCACTTGTGCTGTTGTTTTACCATGTTTCTCAGCAATTGCCTGTAATGTTTCATTATCTAATAATTGACCTTGCATAAGTGGTGACCATGCTTCCATTTGAATACCTTGTTCTTTACAGAAAGCTTGTAATTCTTTTTGTGTTAAACGAGGATGGTATTCTACTTGGTTGATCATCGGCTTAATTTCTGCATCTTTTATTACATCTTGCAGATGGTGAATTTGGAAATTACTTACGCCAATTGCACGTACACGCTTTTCTTTATAAAGTGTCTCTAACGCTCTCCATGTATCTTTATATTTCCCTTCTACAGGCCAGTGAACAAGATATAAATCTAAATAATCTAGCTTTAATTTTTTTAAGCTCTCTTCGTATGCAGCAATCGTTTCTTCATATCCTTGATCTGCGTTCCATACTTTTGAAGTAATAAATAATTCTTCTCTTGAAATACCAGTTGTTTCAATACCGGCACGAATCCCCTCACCTACAGCTGCTTCATTTCCGTAAATTGCAGCTGTATCAATGCTGCGGTATCCTGCTTTAATTGCTGATTTAATCGCTTCTACAAGTTCTGGTCCTTCTTCTACTTTAAATACACCTAAACCAAACCAAGGCATTTCCACACCATTACTTAATACTGTTTTACTTTGTAAATTTTTCATTTTATTTTCTCTCCTTTTATTTTACTTGATCTCTTTTTTCTAATGTCATGCTCCATGCTGTTAAAATAACAGCACCTACTACCATAATGCCGCCTACCCAAGCTGTATGAATTAACCCTAACGAGTTCGTTACAATACCGCCTAAATAAGCACCAAGAGCAATCCCAGCATTAAACGCCGCAATATTAATTGCCGATGCAACATCGACAGCACTCGGTACAAATCGTTCAGCTAACATTACGACATATACTTGTAACCCTGGAACATTCATAAATGCGAATAGCCCCATTAAAATAATTGTGATTAACCCAGCTACCTTAAATGGTGCCGTAAATGTTAAAACAAATAGTATAATCGCTTGAATAAAGAACATGTAGAATAGCGCTCGAATTGGATTATGATTCGATAATTTTCCGCCAATCACATTCCCTATCGCAATGGCGATTCCATACACTAATAAAATGATAGTAACCGTATTTGCTTTAAATCCTGTTACCTCTTGTAATAACGGAGATAAATACGTAAAAGTTACGAATGTTCCCCCATATCCTAATGCAGTAATAATGAAAACTAGTAACAGTCTTCCGTTCGTAATCAGTTTAAATTGATCGCGGAATGATACAGACGCACCTTTTTTCATATTAGATGGAATGAGAATACTATTTGCAATTAAGGCGATAATTCCAATTACTACAATTGCTAAAAATGATGTTCTCCAGCCAAATTGTTGACCAATAAATGTTCCAATTGGTGCACCTGTAATAGTTGCAACTGTTACACCAGTAAACATAATCGCAATCGCGCTAGCCCGTTTATTTTCTGGGACAAGTGCCGCAGCAATTGTTGAACCAATTGACATAAACACACCATGCGAAAGTGCAGAAATAATTCGCGCAATAAGTAATACAGTGAAGCTTGTTGCTACCGCTGCGATTCCGTTACCAATAATGAAAATAATCATAATCCACATTAATAACGTTTTTCGTGACATATTAGCTGTTAATGACGTTAATACTGGAGCCCCAAACGCTACGCCTAACGCATATAAAGAAACTGTTAAACCAGCCGTTGTAACCGACACATGTAAATCTTCCGAAATAGATGGTAATAAACCGACACTAACAAATTCAGTTGTCCCAATCCCGAACGCACTAATTGCTAACGCTAACAACGCAAATATACTTCTTCGATTCGTCTGAACTTCTGAAGACGATGCTGTATATGAATTCAATTGAGTTCCCCCTCTTCCCTATAATTCCTATCATAATAGTACGATAAAAAGGCCCTTTTATCTTCTAAAAAACATATTTAATCTCTACAAACGCTATTATGAATGGTTTCATTCTTTTTTTAAAGAACGCACTTTAAAGTACTATAGGTACTTTTTAGTACCGTAAAGCTTGTCTCTCTCTTACATGTACTATTATGAAATATATTCAATACAATGAATAGTACGTACTTTAAAGTGCTGTAGGTATCAAAAAGTAACATAGTTAGTTACCAGTACCGTAAAGCTTGTTTCTCTCTTACATGTGCTATTATGAATGATAATTACCCTAATAAAAAGTACGTACTTTAAAGTACTATAGGTACTAAAAAGTAACATTTATATAACCTAGCTTATTTTGCTCAAAAATTGAAATCTACATTCCATGAAAAAGACTTTCAAATGAAGAAATACACTTTCCCGTAGAGGCAACTTTAGAGAATATTACTTAAACATATAAAGGATCATGTTCATTACCACAGACAAATAATAAAAAGGCAAAAACGAACAGAAATGTGTTCATTTTTGCCTTTTTTATTTACTGATTAAAATGTACGACTTTTGGAAAGGAAATCTGCATTAGCTCCTGTTACACCACTTTGTCCCCAGTTCCCTGGAATCATTTCACGAATAAGAATTAGCACTTTATCCAAAGGTGCATGAGTATATTTAGATGTTACTTGTGTAAGTTCGTTTACCCACTTATCCTTTGTCTCTTGATCAAATGTATTCCATATATCAATCTTAATAATAGCCATTCCATTAACGTTACGACCTAGTGTATCGTAAGACTCTTTTGTCTCCCAATCGGACACCCTACTTTTCACAGCAAAGGTAGCATCACTTGCTACAGCCCCAGCTTTCCCCCAGTTTTCTTTCTCAAGTTCCGTTATCAACACTTGAATTTTGTCAGGGACAATTTTTAATAGTTTTATTGTAAGTTCCGTTACACTATAAATAAATTCCTTCTTTTCTTCTGTTGACATGGTTGGCCAAGTATTTAGCTCGATTAATGGCATAGTATTGCCCCCTAAATTTAATTATCTATTGACTAGTTACAACTATTGGTTCAAATGATTTTTAACTGCTCTTACTACCAATTCGTGATCTTCTTCTGGTGGTAATCCTGAAACTGTTATCATTCCAATAACCCCTACGTTTTTTATCCTGATAGGAAAGCATCCACCAAACGCAGCATATTCCGAAGTATCTAAAAGATATTTTTCATTATATGAAATTCCAGTTATTTCACTTTGTATCTGCATATAATACGAGCTACGATCATGCAGGGAAACGACTCGTTTTTTACGCTCAATCCATTTCGTATTTTCCGCATTTGTCCCTGTCATCTTGAAATGAAATAATTGCACACCATTTTTCGTTATATCAACAGCAATCAATTTCCCCTCTCGCTTTGCTGTTTCAACGATAAATAAACCTAGTTGCAAGGCATCTTCATTTGTAAAAGAGGAAAATTGAAGCGTTTCCTCCTCTTTTAAAATTTGTTTACTTATTTCATTCAAATTTGAAGTGCTCATATCTTTAACCTCCATAATTGTTTTATGCCACACCGACATTTTTTCGAAATTATTAGGCCATATAGTACAACCCTTCAATCAATCTGATTCTAAATAAACTGCTGTAACATCGTTGGTAACTAGTAGTACCGTAAAGCTTGTTTTCTTCTTACTGGTGCTATTATGAATGATATTCAAAGTTATAAAAAGTACGCACTTTAAAGTGCTATAGGTACTTTAAAGTACTATTCTACTTATCCCTATCTTACAGAGACTATTATGAAATATATTTAACATCTTAAAAATGTATGTACTAAAGAATAATATTTTTAATCACTAACTTTTTTGCTCAATGGTTGTAATTCATCAGATACAGAAATAGACATACAAAAACGCCATCCTTTCCTATAATTTTAAAGAAAGAATAGCGTATTCTTTTCAAAAATGAGTTCTTTTATTGAGAAACTTTGATTCTATATCATACATAAAAGGGCAACCAGTGCTAAAACAGCTGGAAGTCCTTGTTTCACAATAATTGATTTATTAGATGTGAAACCTCCGAAAATAGCTGCTACCACCACACAAATCACGAAAAATAATTGGACCATATAACCAATTGGATTGAGTCCAAGTACAAGTCCCCAAATGAGACCAGCCGCTAAAAATCCATTATATAAACCTTGGTTTGCAAACATAATGGCTACGTTTCGATCTCCTTCTAAATGCTTCGGTAATTTGAAAGCACGTTTCGCTACTTTTGAATTAATAAAAAACATTTCAAGGATCATGATAAACAAATGTTCTAATGCTACGATCCCGACTAAAATAGCTGCGATTATTTCCACACTATTCTGCCCCCTACACTCTCTATTCTTTAATATTCTCTACATTTTTTTGCATCTGTAATAGAACATGAATAAGTATTTTGCGTTCTTCTCCACTGATATTTACGAACATTTCCTTCATAAAATGTTCCTTTTCTTTCTTGTCAAAATATTAATTGATATATCAATTATTGATACATCAATTAATATACATCCCTCTTTTTATTTTTGCAAGTTTTTTTGCTCAATTGGTTTTATTTTGTTCTAGCAACTTTAAACCAATTCAAAACATCAGTTCGCATTTCTAGAAATCATAATTACTTTAAGTTCATTCTGACAATCATATTTAACTAAATATATAAAAGAATTGAGTTATATCTCCATCAATTTATAAAAATTAATTTTTTTCTAAAAACAGATACTTTACGTTTTTTATAGTAATAAAAATCATTTTTTTGTTTCAGAGGCAATCCATTTTGTTAGCCTGATGTGCATAAAATAGCACCCATATGGAGAACCAATTATCTTTCAAGAAAACGGCTTGAAATCTGGATTTGGTACAAGAGTTGCCTACTTCCGTGATCCAGATGGTACTAATTTAGAGCTAATTGCTCCAAAAGGTCCATTTAGACGTGAATAATAAATTAATACCGAAACAGCCACCTTATCTGAAAGGTGGCTGTTTGTTAATAGATTGAATAAAAAGGACAAACTCTCCAACTTGAGAAGTTTGTCCAAAAATAGATATTTCATATTCCACTACTTTGACACTAAAATCAACAATAGTGAATTAGAATAATGACTTAATACTTGCTAAAACTGTAAGTACACCTACAATAATAACAAATACGTTGCTCATTTTCCCTTTGTATTTAGCTAGTACTGGCACTTTTTGAATCGCATACATCGGTAATAGACATAAGATAGCAGCAACTAAAGGACCGCTTAGAGAATCAATAAGTCCAAGAATACTTGGATTTGTATAAGCAACAAACCAGCATGATAATACAACAAAAGTAAGAATTATTGTCTTAATTGTTTTTTCTTCAATATCTTTTCCACGTGATTTACCAAACTTAATAATCATGTCACGCATTACTTCAAATGCTCCTATATAATGGCCTAGGAAAGACTTTGTAATAGCCACAAAAGCAATAATTGGAGCTGCAATAGTGATTACAGGCGAATTAAGCTCATTAGCAAGATATGAAAGAATTGATAAGTTTTGTTCTTTTGCCATTTTTATATCATCTGGAGTCAAGCTCAATGCGCTACTCCAAACGAAGAACATAACAACAGCGAATGTCATAATATAACAAACCTTTTGTATTTGCGCACATTTAGCATCAGTGGCTTCGATTCCATACGTAGCTCTCTGTTTCACAACAAATGATGAAATCATAGGTGAATGATTAAATGAGAATACGATGATTGGTAGAATCATCAATATCGTCCCAAAATAGCCTGTTCCTGTTGAAGCAGTTGAAACAGCTGAAAAACTAAGCATTGACGTATTCCACTGTGGAATTAAAGATATTGCGATAAACAGTAGAGAAACTATGAAAGGATACACTAACATACTCATTACCTTTACAGTAATATCTTGACCAAAATTCAGTATAGCGATAAGACCAAGAACTAATACAAGTGATAAAATAGCTCTTGGAGGTTCTGGCATGTGCAATTGATGCACGATAAAACTACTTGCAGTGTTTGTAAGCGCAACCGAATACATTAGTACGATTGTATAAATTGAACCGAAATATACGATGTTAAAAATGATACTCGCTTTATTTCCGAAATACTCTCTAATTGTACCTGTGATCCCCTCATCAGCAGAATTAGAAGCGTATATCATTTTAGCAAGTGCCCTATGTGAGTAGTACATAACTGGATATGCAAGCAATGTAATTAGTAGTAAAGATAATAAACCACCTGAACCTGCATTAATCGGTAAAAAGAGCACCCCTGCTCCAATTGCAGTTCCAAATAGACTGAGTGCCCATGTAGTATCCTGCTTATGCCACTTTTTCGGATCTGCATATTGCTCATTTTTTAGTGCGGTATTTTCAGCTTGAACTTCTATTTTCTTTGCAGTATTCCCGTTCATATAATAACTCCCCCTTGTATCTATTCCTGCATCTCTCTTTGCACCTAACAAATATTCCCTTTTCGGAAAATGAATTCCTTACAAGTTGCCCCACATTGTATGTCCTTCATCATAATGAATCCAAATTGAAACATTCGCTAATTAGCGTCCTAATATAATTGTTAGCGTTCACAAAAAAGTTTACTCGTAATATCCGCTCTTTATATAAAGAACCCTTAAGAGAACAATATAGAATAGACTTCATAAATACGTTGCAACATTTCTAATAACAGTGTATTACTTTAATGGTTTCTCTTTTTTACTTTTAACAGTAATTTTAGCTAAACCGGCCTCTCTTCATTTGCGAGGCATTTCTTTCTCAATTCTATACATTACTTTCATAACTTCGGTAGCACTGATGATATTGCTCACACAAGCCACTGAAGCACATTACATACATTTCGCCTCTAATCACACACCTTTCTTACTAATAATCGCATTTTTTATATTTTCTCCAGAGATAATAAAATTTCTCTCGACGCCCTCATTATAACGTGTATATTTATAAAATTAATATTTTTATATTTTCAGAAATATTAAAGAGGAATAATTTTATATGGATAATATTTTACAGTTAGCATGTAGCCATTGTTTTTATCGCTTAAAGCTGAATTAGTTAGTAAAAAAATACAATAATACATTGTTTTTCTAGGTGACTTATTATAAAAATACTTATATCCCCTTTTATCAAAAAATTTTATTTTAAACATAAAAGATATTCTAATAAATAATTAATGTAGGTAAAAAGAAAAAAATCCCAAAACATAAAAACCAAATTTTAGGATATATATTATTAATATTGAATTCATATACAATTTAAAAAGCTACACTGAGCAAAAAACAAAAAAGCTGCCCCATATGGACAGCTCATTTACATAATTATCGTTATCAGGAATACACAAACAAATCACTTCAATACCATCTTAATTGTAGTTTGTTCGGCTCTTCTTCAGGGATATCTCTATGCTTGTAATGAATCGTTTTTACATCATTTCCTTTTATGCGAAAAGTAATTGTGTCCCATAAGGCGGATTGTGTGCACCCTCAAAAGTTTAAATTTTAAAATCCCTCATTAACTAGCTCTTTTATCGAGTTTAATTTTGAAGAAAGCTCGATAAACCATTCTTCATCCCCTGTTAATAATGCAAGATCTATAAGATAAAGGATTTGTTCCTTATTTATTACTTTTGATTCAGGGAGTTTGTTAACGTGTTTACTAAAGAGTAAAATCGCTTCGTTTATTGTGTACTGGCCGTCACGTTTCACAATACTAACTGTAACTATATCCTCTACATTATCAAGTGATACAATATAACCAACTATTAATTCACCTTCATTTGATATTCCACGAACCCAATCTCCTACTTTTAAAACATGATTATTATTTGACATCATACCGTTTCACCTTCCTATAAATATTTTTTGTGACGATAAAAAAGATATAAAAACAAATTATACTGTAATATTTTTCATTACATTTAAGTGTTAAGAACTCACGGCTATATAATAGTTAAGCCGCTTAACGCTCTTGATTGATAAGGTCAACAACTTCTTTCATTGTATAATTCTTTAAGTATTCACCTAGATGCTCTTCAGCACCTAAGAAAATAGCAAAAAGAACTTTTCGCATATTCGAACCTACAACACACTGATTGTTTGATTCTGGACACTTCGGCTGCAAAGCACCTTCAGAGGTTATCTGATAAATATGCCAAAGATTAATTTCATCTAAATCGCGAGCGAAAATAAAACCGCCACCAGTCCCCTCTTTCGATTGTATAAACTTATGTTTTTTTAACAAACTTAGTACTTTGCGAATGCGTACTGGATGAACACCTGCACTTTCTGAAATAGCATTACTTGTTGACATCCGGTCTGGCTGTAAAGCTAAATAAGTTAAACTGTGTATGGCCAAGGTAAAGTCGCTGTTCATGATTTTCCTCCTACGATTAAAAATATTGTTTCTCATATATTAACATACTGTAGCCATAAATATTACAGATTGGTTAGAACGTTAAAACATGTGGAATGCTTCTTGCCATAAAAAATTAATTCCCTTATATTCTATCCCGTCCCACCTATATCTGATAACTTCATTTAGCTTTTTAAGTTAAAAAGAAAATTAAACACTCCACTGTTTCTTCACTTGTTCTTCTGCCAACTGTTCAATTTTTGTCCAAATCGTATCTTTACTCACAATAACATTTGTTTGATAATTTCTATCATTATAATTAACTGTAACACATACTTCAATCATCTTCTGCTTCCTCCTTTCAAGAAAATTTCTTATTTATATTTAATACCTGAAAAATTTTGAATTTAGTTATAATCTCTAGCATATAAATTCATTTTTTTAAATAATTAAGTTTAAAAACCCCACTGTTTCTTCACTTGTTCTTCTGCCAACTGTTCAATTTTTGTCCAAATCGTATCTTTGTTCACAATGACATTTGTTTGATAGTTTCTATCTTTATAATTAACTGTAACGCATACTTCTATCACCTTCAGTTTCCTCCTTTCAAAAAATTTCTCTTTCATACTATTACTTATTAATTAGCCAACTTTTGCAGTTCAATGTTTAAAAATGTTCGGACACTACGTGGTAAAAATTTGCGAATTTCTTCTTCGTTAAAACCAATTTGCAATCTTTTTTCATCCAGCATAATCGGGCGACGCAACATTAGTGGATGCTCAATTATTAATGTATAAAATTCATTTAGCGAGAGCTCATCAATATTTATATTTAAGTCCTGAAAAGTTTTGGATCTAGTTGAAATAATTTCAGTAGCCCCCTCTTCAGTTAAACGAAGAATCGATTTAAGCTCATCAACTGTCATAGAATTTGATACGATGTTTTTTTCAATATAATCAATTTGATGCTCTTCAAGCCATGCTTTCGCTTTTCGGCATGAAGCACAGCTTGCTGTTGTATATAGAATCACCATATTTAACTCACTCCTTTAATGTTATTAAACGTACATTTTAAATATCGGTTATTGAAATGTATTAAAAAAAATTACAGTTTAGAATCAAATACACATAATGTTAGTTATTCAGCAATGTTTCATTTATCTCTATTATTCATGCTACATTTTACAGACGTTAACAACTCACTTTTAAAAATCTTACTGTAATTTTAAACTTTACAGTTCAATTAATCAACTGTTAAGTCTTGGATTAATTTTAATAACACAACAAATTATTCTCATGTAAAATTCCCCATAGCATGATGGCTCCTTCAAAGCACATTTCACGCATTTCTTGCTTACAAGTGCTATTATGGATTATATTCATCCTAATAAAAAGTACGTACTTTAAAGTGTTATAGGTACTAAAAAGTAACATATGCATTTTCAAGTGCCATTCTGCTTATTTCTCTCTTACATCGGTTATTATGACCGATATTTAGCACAATAAATAGTACGCACTTTAAAGTGTTATAGGTACTAAAAAGAAATAATTTTAGTATTGCAACGGATGTAGGCTCACAACTGTAATCTAAATTCATCAAAGGAGTTTTTTTATGAAGACATATAATATTCCTGTAGAAGCGACTTTAGAAGTTATTGGTGGAAAGTGGAAGGTTGTTATCCTTTGTCATTTAAAAAAAGGAACAAAAAGAACGAGTGAATTAAAACGTTTAATGCCTGGTATTACGCAAAAAATGTTAACGCAACAATTACGGGAACTAGAAGAAGATGGTGTAATCCAAAGGAAAGTATATGACCAAGTACCACCGAAAGTAGAGTACTCTCTAACGGATTACGGTTCGTCTTTAGGAGCTATACTTGATTCCCTCTGTTCCTGGGGAGAAGTTCATCTTGAAAAAACCGGGAACACATCCATGCTGATTACAGCAGATGAATCATAACTGTAGAAGACATAAAATAGGTTGAGACAATGCTTGCCTCAACCTATTTTATATCTCTTTATAATTTTTTGCCGTAATGACTGTTTCAAACTCAAAGGTTTCCGGTAGATGATCTGCATAAGAATATTCAAAAGTTCGTCCATCCGTTAAGTAAGCTACTTGCTCAACTCGCATTAGGAAATCCTGATTTGTTAAGTTCATAAACTGCTTTTCCCTATCATCTGGGCGAATCCCTTTAACCCTGACAACAGATGTCCCTACTTCAAGACCAAGTTTATTTTGAATATGTGAGTATATCGACTCCTCTAAAACAGAAGCTTCAATACCTGGGATAACCGAAATTGGCATCCATGTATGCTCCATAATCGTCGGAATGCTGTGAATGATGCGGAGGCGAATGATTTTATAGACGAAATCACCAATTGAAACTCCCAATTTCTCAGCAACTACTTCATCAGCACCTACAATCGCAAACTCGATAATTTTACTTTCTACCTCACTACCGTAAACAGCTTTCGTACCTGTTAAAGTTTGAATCATTCGTGCCTTTTCCTGCTGATGCCAATCTTGTACCACTGTTCCACTTCCGCGCCGACGGATAATGTAGCCGTCTCTTACTAATAGATCCAGCGCTTTTTTAATCGTAAGTGCTGAAACATCGAATTCTTCAGCAAGGACGGAGCTACTCGGAATTTTTTCGTTGATTTTATATTCACCGTCTAAAATTTGCTGTTTAATCTTTTGATAAATGCCGAGGTATTTTACTTGTGTTGATCCGCTTGCCATTTCCATACCTCCTTTATACTGCAAACTCTCTTCTATTCATTCAAATGTAAAGCCTCAAGTTTGTAAACTGAAGGTGATGGGGCAGCAAATCCGTTTTCCAAGATTTCAATATTCGTTACTGCTTCTTCATCTTTCACAAGTTTTGGTGCACCATTTACAATTGTGTCATACGCTGCATCATAGAAACGACCGTAATCACCAAGCGGCGTTTTAATTTGTTTTTCAATCCAGTCACCATTTGCATTACGATACTTAGCAATTCCATAATACATCGGCGAATCTTCACCAAATCCTGCACTCTCAGGCATAATACCCGCTTTCAAATCATTTTCCTGCTGATCTTCACCGTATTTAATAAAAGAGCCATTTGTTCCATGAACGATAAAGCGTGGATAATCTTTTGCTACGATATGGTTCGTTTTCAGCTTAATCTTCAACTGATTTCCATAATGTAGACCAACATCGAAATAGTTATCAACCGCACCTTCCACTTCATTATTACGAATATCGTATGTCACTGTATTTGGACGGCCGAATAGTGAAATCATGCGGTCCATCGTATGAATACCTAAACTGTAAAATGAACCTTCTTCTTTTGGAGCTTCATGAGTGATTGAACCAGGACGGAAATAATCAATATGTGATTCAATCTCAATAATATCACCAAGGAATCCTTGTTCAATTACTTGCTTCACAGCTAAAAAATCACCATCAAAACGGCGGTTTTGATAAGGCATAACGACTACACCTTTCTCTCGTCCTAATGCTAATAATTCTTTGGCGTGTTCTACTGTATCGCAAAATGGTTTTTCAACGATAACTGATTTTCCGGCTAGTATAACTTTTTTTGCTAATTCATAATGCGTATGTGCTGGCGTACAGATCGTCACGACTTGAATTTCTTTGTCATTCAACAATTCGTCCAAATCAGTAGTGAAGTAAACACCTCTTTCCTCATATGGAGCCGCTAATTCTTCATTTATTTGACGTACAAAAATCGTTTTTACTTTTATATTATTACGTGTCTTTAGATAAGGTAGGTGATAACGGTTAGCTGATTTTCCAAATCCAATAAAGCCCATTGTTAATGTC
Organism: Bacillus cereus group sp. Bce019; assembly: GCF_051781745.1. Taxonomy (NCBI): domain Bacteria; kingdom Bacillati; phylum Bacillota; class Bacilli; order Caryophanales; family Bacillaceae; genus Bacillus; species Bacillus cereus group sp. Bce019. The sequence continues at coordinate 57,567 of NZ_JBPWJX010000017.1, read as the reverse complement.
ATGTTCTTCAACTTCCTTGCTCATAAATTTTCGTTTCTACATTTATTATATATTTTTTCTTTAAAAGTATATAGTTTTAATTTTAAAATTATATACTAAAAAGTCGAGATAGAAATCATTTTCTGATTCCCATCTCGACTTTACGTTATAGACTTATATCCTATCATCATTTTATTTATACTCAATGACTTGAGAGCTACTTGGTTACATGCTCTTATTCATACATATACGAACGTGTCATCGGAATTGTATCATTAATCCCTTTTGTAAATACAAATTGATGTAAATCAATATTACCTGTAAAGAACGAAGCTGCACATGCATTTAAATATAAACGCCACATGCGGATAAATCGCTCATCTTTCGTTTTACGAACTTCCTCTAGTACGTTTTCAAAATTTCGAGCCCAATGTTGTAATGTTTTTCCGTAATGTCTACGTAAGCTTTCTACATCCACAATAAAAAATTGTTCGTTTGTCATGTTCGTGATTAATTCGTTCACAGCAGGAACATACCCACCAGGGAATATATATTTTTCAATCCAACCATTCGTAGCACCACCATTAGCCGGAGAAGTAATGCAATGCAGCAGAGAAATCCCGCCATCATTTAATAATTTGTTAACTGTTTCAAAGTATTGCGTAATGTTGTCTTTTCCTACATGTTCGATCATACCTACACTAACAATTTTATCAAATTTATGATTCTTAATATCGCGGTAATCAAGTAAAGATACTTCAACTAAATCCGTAAGTCCCTCTTGTTTAATTCGCTCAGAAGTCTTAGCATATTGTTCCTCACTTAACGTTACTCCCATCGCTTTCACACCGTACTGTTTAGCGGCAGCTGTAATGAGTTCACCCCACCCACAACCGATGTCTAATAGCGTATCACCTTTTTGAAGGTTCAACTTTTTCAAAATATGCTTCACTTTATTATGCTGCGCTGTCGTTAAAGAATCTTGCTCATTTTGGAAATATGCACAAGAATATGTCATTGTTTCATCAAGCCATAATTTATAGAAATCGTTCCCAATATCATAATGATGAGCAATATCATCTTTATTTTTTTGTTTTGAGAAATTCCATTTACTTTTGAAATATTGCAACTTACTATCACCTAAAAAGCTATCCTGCCTTTTATAAATAGATTGAATTGCTTTTTCAAGGTTACCCTCTATTTCAAAATCCCCATTCATATATGCTTCACCGAATGCAATAGAAGGATCCTTAGCGATTTCTTTTTTTGAAAGTGGCTTATGGAATGTTATGTGAAATTGAGGTTCCCCTTCGCCATATTGGATTGTTTCTCCATTCCAAAGTGTAATTTGAACTGGATCTGAAAACAGATTTTTGAGTATTTTTTTATAAAAAAGTTCTTCAACCATAAAAACATCTCCTACTAAAAAATTGAACAAAAAACTATACTAGTTAATAAGTCTTTTTGAACATAGCTTAAAATCGTTATTGTACTGACTTCTTGCTACGAGTGTCATTATAAAACGGTTATATTATGAAGCATAGTACGTACTTTAAAGTGATGTAGGCACTTTTAAGTACCCATGACTGAAACAGGTCCTCAAAAATTTTACTTTTCATCATAACAACTTTCTAAAGTTTTAAAACGAAAAACACCACCTCGTCATTAGGTGGTGTTTTCAATATTACATATAGAGATTTCACTTAACTTCTGTGTTTTTTCTATCTATGCATCGTTCTCCCCATGCGGTTAATTGATTTAATACATTCTGTAAAGACCACCCATAATCGGTTAGGGAGTATTCTACTCGAGGGGGAATTTCTTTATAAATTTCACGTGTAATCACACCATCTTCTTCCAGCTCGCGTAGTTGCTGCGTTAACATTCTCACAGAAATTTCAGGAATCAAACGTTGCAACTCACTCGTTCGCTTCGCCCCTTTCGTTAAGTGACATAAAATAACGACTTTCCACTTTCCCCCGATAATTTCTAAAGTTGCTTCTATCGGTATATTGTATTGTTTCACACGATCTCCCTCCTTTTTTCTAAATTTCTTCTCTATTGTTGCGTAAAAACAAATAATTTTCTATACGGCACATTTTAGTTCCTACAGCACAAAAAAGTACCTATATTACAAAAAAGTAATTATGCTGCGTAAAAATCTCCCTCTATACAAAAAGAAAAAACGAACGTATTCTCGTTCGTTTTTTCTTTCTTTATTCAGCTGCTGTTATAAGCATAGATGTGTTCCCATTCTTTTCAAGATGATTTTCTCCCCAGTTACAAAGAGTATCGAGTATAGAATCTAAAGAATGACCGTAATCAGTTAAAGAGTACTCTACTTTTGGTGGCACTTGGTTATACACTTTTCTCTCGATTACACCATCTTCTTCTAATTCACGTAATTGTTGCGTTAACATCTTTTGTGTAATACCAGACATTAATTGTTTTAATTCGCACGTTCTCTTTTTGTCTTTCTTTAAATGACAAAGGATAACTACTTTCCACTTTCCACCGATAACCTCTAAAGTTGCCTCTACAGGAATATTGTATGTTTTCATATAAAAATCTCCTTTAATAATTTTATAAGACAAATCAGCTAAAATATTTAAATATTACTTTTAAGTATCTATAGCACCTTAAAGTACGTACTTTTTACCCTGTTAAACATGTTTCATAATAGCATACGTAAACAGCAGATGAGTAGTACGGCACCAAAAAGTACCTGTATTACTTTTTAGTATCTATATCACTTTAAAGTACGTACTTTTCATTATGTAAAATACATTTCATAATAGCATTTGTAAGAGTTGAGTGAGTCATGCAGTGTTAGAAATTACCTGTTAGTACCTTTACTTTAAAGTGAGTATTTTTCTCATACATTTTGTCAGACGATAAAATGACATGTTTTCATTTTCACATCCATTCACAATGAATAAATATTTTTCAAATACATTTTAGGAGGATATCTATAATGAGTAAATTACTAAAAGAAAAAATCGGGTTTGGTACAGCACCACTAGGAAATATGTACCGTAATATCCCAGAGGAAGAAGCAATCGCTACAGTGGATGCTGCTTGGGAGAATGGCGTTCGTTACTTTGATACAGCTCCACTTTATGGATCTGGCTTAGCGGAGATTCGTCTTGGTGAAGCACTATCAAAAAGAAATCGTGATGATTACTTTTTAAGTACGAAAGTAGGTCGAACTATTTCGGATGAATTAGAAGATCCATCTGCACGTGATTTAGGTGAAAAAGGCGGGCTTTTCGAATTTGGTCGCAAAAATAAAATGATCAATGACTATAGCGCAGATGCAACACTTCGTTCTATCGAGCAAAGTTTGAAACGTTTAAAAACAGATCGTCTAGACTTTGTTTTCATTCATGATTTAGCACAAGACTTTTATGGTGATGCGTGGATTTCACAATTTGAAATTGCTCGAACAGGAGCATTCCGTGCGCTAACACGTTTACGTGAAGAAGGAGTCATTAAAGGCTGGGGGCTTGGAGTAAACAAAGTAGAATCAATTGAACTTATGCTTGATTTAGAAGAAGCGAAACCAAATATATCCTTATTAGCTGGTCGCTATTCATTATTAGACCACGAACGTGCATTGCAACGAGTAATGCCTGCAGCTGTAAAGCATAATATGGATATTGTTGTTGGTGGCCCATATAGCTCAGGTATTCTTGCTGGAGGCGCTCACTTCGAATATCAAAAAGCATCGCCAGAAATTATTGCAAAGGTTGAGAAAATCAAAGCTCTTGCAGATCGTTACGAAATCAGCATCAAAGCTGCTGCATTACAATTTTCACTAGCAAATCCAGCAGTTGCTGCCGTTGTTCCTGGTGCAAGTAAACCGGAACGAATTGTAGAAGACCAAAACGCCTTAAATACAGTAATTCCAGCAGCATTCTGGGAAGAAATGCGCGAACAAAAACTAGTAGCACCTAATGCACCACTACCAATCAACGTAAAATAATAATGAAACTTTAATCAGTGAGAGCATCCCCCACTGATTATTTACCCGTAAATACCGGGATGAAAAGGAGCGTAATGAATATGGCACATACTACTACATCTATGGAAATTTTCGGTTCACCTGAACAAGTATGGCAATTAATCGGAGGTTTCAACTCCCTTCCAGACTGGTTACCTTATATACCTAGCAGTAAATTAACTGAAGGCGGTCGTGTACGTCATCTAGCTAATCCGGATGGGGATACAATTATAGAACGATTAGAAGTATTCAATGATAAAGAGCGCTACTACACGTATTCAATCATGAATGCACCATTCCCAGTCACTAATTATCTATCTACAATCCAGGTGAAAGAAGGTACTGAAAGTAACACATCGTTAGTAGAGTGGTCTGGTACATTCACTCCTGTTGAGGTTAGTGATGAAGAGGCAATTAATCTGTTTCATGGTATTTACAGCGATGGACTGAAAGCATTACAGCAAGCATTTCTAGATTAATTCATGTAATTGATTGAGACGAAAAAGTAAATTAACAGTCAAATATTCGATTTTTTTAGTTAAATTCATTATGAAAGATAAACAAATACAAATTTCATGCCTGCTTGTTATTGACAAGAAATAAAAAATACTACCTCCAAATGGAAGGTAGTATTTTTTTATTAATCAGGAAAAACAATTAATCCCTCTTCTTTTTCCTCCTGTTTTAAATCTTCTTCTGGGAAGGTTACAGTTGAATTTTTATCACCTGTTCTTTTTGTTTCTTCACCTGGAAATACGAAAGTTGAATTTTCTTTTCCTTCATTTTTTTCTACGTTATCTGGAAATACCATAGGATCATTGGTAGTCAAATCACTATGAAATCCAAGGTTAGACAAAATCGCTTTTAAATCTGGTAAAACCCCTATTTTATCAGATGATGGGTTATTAGACTTTGTGCCTGTATTAGGATTACTTAAAATTGCTCTCAATTCTTTTGGTGTATATGCCTTACCTAAATGTTCTTTAGCAATCCCTTGAATCGATACAGCAGCCCCAGCAATTATAGGCGAAGCGCTAGAAGTACCACGGAAATTAGAAGTATAACGATTAATTATGTTCTGATTTGTAACTTTTTGTCCTTTACTATTTTGATTTTGATATGTATCTAATGTATCAACATACTCTCCCCAACCATATACATCAATTCTACTACCATAGTTAGAGAAAGCTAAACGTTTATGAGGAACTCTTGCAGTAGATGCTCCAACTATAATAGCTCCTGAATCTTTAAAGTCTGGACTATTTCGATTTAAAATCTGCTTACCATTACGGTCTTTAAATTCATCTAAATCAATCCCACCATTACCAGCTGCTTCTACAATAATAATGCCTTTATCTGTACCTTTGCGAATTGCGTTAAATATACTCGGGTATACTTCTACTGGTAAAGGGTCATCTCCATATCCATCATATTTAAAGGATTCTTCTATTAATAAAACATCTCCAGCCTGTAAAGAATCTACGGCACTTAAAATAGCATCTCTTACATCGATTCTCCCATTATCTCGGATCACTGAAATTACTTTTGTCTTTGCTTTTGGTGCAATCCCAATGTTCCCAATCCCATTGTCAGCTGCCGAAACAACACCTAGAACTGAAGTACCGTGAGAAAGATCATTACTCATTTTTCCAGACATAAATTCAATATTTTGACCGACTAAATCTTCATGATTTAATAACCAGCCTTCTTCCAAATCTACAAAAGTTGCTCCCTGGCCATTTCCTCCTTTAATTCCCCAAGCATAAGGAGCATTAATTCCTAAAGGTGCCTCTTCAAGATATCCCTGTCTTGAAAATCTAGGTTCATCATAAGGATTGACTGATAATACAGGCAATCTCGAGCCAGTTGTTGTGTTTATACTCTTATTAGAACGAACTTGTATTTTACTAGAATCGTCATTAGCAGCATATACTGTATTTGTTACAAATGTCGTACCTACCCCAGCAAAAGTTGTAATTGCAAGTGATGATATTAACATACCTTTAAATTTTTTCATTTTTCCACCTCTAGTTTTCTATTAGAAATAACATATTTAATAATGTGTATGAACTGAAAAGCATTTTATCTTATTATAAAAATTAATAGATTTTATAGCTTTTTGATTTACATAAAACTCCCTTCATTCTTGTAATTCAATGTGGACATTTCAAAATAACAAACTTACTGTAACTATTATAGTTACACCATTATTAATTTTCAACTACGAAATATAAATTTTTAAAAATAAATTTATATTACTTTAAAACAGCACTAGCCTTTTACCCACATAAAGTGAAACTTTAATCAGTTTTTTTTGTTCATCCCCCACTGATTATTAGCCCTCACCAATCGGGCATTTACGGGCAGTTAATGCGGGATAAAAATGCAAAATATCTGTCCAAATTACAGCAATCAATAAGTTTATGGACTACGAAAGAAATACGAAAAAGCAAAGCGATATCGCTTTGCTTTTTTTATAAAATCCCTTTTAACTTTTCACCAATTAACTTCGCTACATACTCATAACCTTCTGGCCCAAAGTGTAATCCATCTTTTTCATCATTTTCTACAAACCTTTTATAATTCAGTTCTTGAATCATTTCAGCATACAAATTTAGAAAATAGCTTCCTGTTTCTTTTGCCACTTTCTCCACCACGTCTGCATACTGACTAAGCACTCTATTTGTTCTATTATGCTGTCTTTCTTCATCAACTGGTGCAGGACTAATCAGTAGTACTTTATCTGATGAAACTTGGTTCACAATCTTCTCTAAGTTTTCTTTATATGCTTGTAATGACACTTGAGAAAAAGAAACTGCATCATTCGTACCAAGAAAAACTGTTACGAAATCTGGTTTATATAATATTACATCTTCTTCAATCCTATTTAACGCATCGAATGTATTATCACCTGGAACACCTGCATTCACTACTATCCAATTCGGAAACATCTCTTGCAAACGTGGTGTTAATCTCGGCATTCCATCAAAAAATGTTTCATCAGCTGTAATACTATCTCCAAAACATACTAACGTTTTCATTAAGCTACTCTCCTTTTACGTATGAAACAACTTTCCTTCTATTGCTTTTATATATCTGTCAGCAGAACGTTCAACTGCCTCATTTGCATTTTCTTTTACTACTCGATGAAAAGCGTTGTATAAACGATTAAACTGTAACGGCTTCACTCGATTCACCATTTCTTCCACTTTTCTCGCTGGTAGTGGAATTAAGTTTGGATAGCTGTACATGAAGCTTACCCACCGCTCATCTGCTACAACTTGAATAATATCACCTGTTAACAAAATCCCTTTTCCATCATTACCTTCTTCCCAATGCAATACAGAACCACCACTAAAATGTCCTCCAAGACGATGTACAGCAATCCCATCCGCTAATTGTAAAGACTCACCAGACCAATAAATAATACGACTACTTGGGCGCATCACCCATTCTTTATCATCTTCGTGTATATAAATTGGTACATCAAATATCTCTGCCCATTCTACTTGCGTTGAATAATAATGAGGATGAGACAATGCAATCGCATCTAATCCACCAAGGTCTTTTATTTTCGCAATTGTCGTTTCATCTAAATATGTAATGCAGTCCCATAGCAATCGATATGACTCTGTTTTCACTACAAATGCCGTTTGACCGATCGCAAATCCTGGTTTTGTCGTAATACTATAAAGTCCATTTTCCTCTTTAATTATTTCATTTTTATATGTATCACCTGTTTGTAAGTTTTCTAGCGTCGTCCAAGACTGCCCTTTCGGATTCACATACTGCCTTTCTTCATCACAAATATGACAACTCACCGGTTCTTCTACACTCGCTGCATACTGCACGCCACACGTTGTACAAACGAAATTTTTCATCATAATTTCCCCTATCCCTATATTTTTATTAAGCTGATTTTTGTTGATAATGATCTGCTTTTTTATTTTCAATTAATAAACTTATAAAAGTAAGTAAATAGACAACTGTGACCGATAATGGAATTACAGTAAATCCTTTTTCGCTTCTGCAACATTCATCTCACTATCTCCCCAAAAATATTTGTACTATAAAGTCACCTCAACCTCCCCATCCAATAACGCCAAGCTGCTAAATAATCTTCTAAATCTTTCGGGTGGTGCCGTAAACATGTATCTATACGCAAATATAATCCTATGACTATTTCTTCATATAAATCACGGTCATTTTTATGAAATACACATTGTTTCATCGCATAACCAATCGTTTCTTTTGTTAAATCTTCCGGGGTTGAACAGAACGCATAAATTAAATCATATATAGGATCTCCTAACACTGGTAAAGGATCAATTACACCATGCAGCTCATTCTCTTTAAATATAAAATTATGAAATCCAAGATCACCATGTAATAAAAACGGCTGATTTATTCCAGCGTCCCTATTTGCTAACTTAAGAACCGTTCTATACTCTTCTTCACTTATGTAACATCTTACATTTTCATGAGCTTCTATCACATTTGTTGTTAAAAATTCATTCCAAGATTGGACCGGATTTTCTTTCCATCCCCAGCCATCAACCTCTGTAGCTACTTCATACTTATTAATAACTTTCTTTACAAGTTTACAAAGAACACTCCGTTTATGGCCTAGTTTGGAAGAAGTTGTGCCCTCAAGGAATGAGTAAACAATATAGCGATTTAAAGGTTCCTTATATAAAAGCTTTGGAAATAATTCGTCCTTTTTATAAAACTGAAGAAAATAAGCTTCTTCACGTATGACATCCGATTCATTCAACTTTATAACGTATTGTTCATCTAACAAATATATAGTACTTGTCGTTCCCCCGTTTAATGCTTTTACGCTATTTGGATAATGTGAAATAACTTTTTCCTTAACTAGTTGTGCAGTGATTATTGAAATGTCCATTCTCTCAGCCTTCAACTCCGAATATTTCCTTAATTGAAAAGACAACTTTACTATTATTTGACAAACGCAAGGAAAATCCTCCCAACAATCCTAATATAACAAACAACAATTTTATTTTATTACAACGGCTTTCTTCAATATTTCATCATATAGTTCATTCCATTTATGGTAATGTGATGTGATTTTATCACTCCAAATGCTCTTCATATACTCTAATAATTTCTATTGCAGGGTCTCTGTCTTGTAATTTATGAGCTAAACTTTCTACACCAAAAACTTCTGTAAATGTGTGGCTACCTACTATTAAGTTAATGCCTTTAAATTTCGCATGTTGCACTGTATATAATGTTTTTTCACCTGTTATGTACGTGTCACACCCTTTTTCTAATGCACGTTCAATCAAATTTGTATTGTTTCCTGCACCGGTTAAAATCGCAATCCGTTTTACTGGTTTATCGTGATTTCTCCAACTCTTCACTTTCTCTTCCATTTTTCCTTCAAGTTTTCCAACTAATTTTGAAAAAGGAATCGTTTCTTTATATTCTCCTATTCCCGGTAGTTCTTCTTCCTCATACGTGGAATATTCAAGTATTGCATCTATCCCAATTTCGTTAAATAACGACGTACAGGTGCCAAACTTTACAAAATCTAACGGCAAATGAATCCAAAAATGATTCATTTCATATTGCTTCAATTTCTCAATACAAGCCTCTTCCATACCAAATAAAAAACTCCACGGCGCATGATGTGTAACTATCATATCGACTCCATTTTTATACGCTTCTTCAATCGTCTCTAATGTCAAATTTGTTGTGTAACCGATTTTGTGAAATTCATCTTTACTTATATGAGTAAAACCATATTCATCATCACCGTATTTATGAAGATGCTCTCCAAATAGTGATGTTATATGTTCATTAAACTGCTTTATATTCATTTTATTTCTCCTTTCATTTACTTTTATATTTCAAAAATAAGGAAATACTAAATAAAAACGTTACATACATATAGGAGGACATTATGAAACCTGAATTTTTAAAAGCTGTACATGATGCCATTGGAAATGTCGAACATATCCATATAGAAGAAAGCGGTGCTGACAGCTTACTTATCCATCATGATGATGCACAGCAATTACAACAAGTCGCTAAAACGCTAGAAAATAACAATTTTCGCTCTACTTTAAGAACAACTGGAGATGCTTCGTATATTGAAGTGTTGAACAGATAAAGAAAGTCCGGATGTACTCCGGGCTTTCTTTTTTATCCCGCTATTCACCGGGCAGTAAGACCCTCACCTCAAAATTCAGCGAAAGCAAAGAAGTTAGGTGGGGGCCTTGCTGATTAAAGTTTCACTTTATATTGAAACTTCAAACTCTTTCACATACACCGCTGTTCCAGCAATATCTATTTGTAACTTTTCGTTTTCTATCCCTTTCGTTACATAAACAGTTACACGACCATCTTTATTTATTTCCTGTCCTTGTTCAACGATTAAATCCAATTCATGTTCAAAATCTTTCTCTAAATACTCCGCATAATACGCTCCCATTACACCTGAAGCTGTTCCTGTCACTGGATCTTCAATCGTCCCAGCGTAAGCTGATGAAAAATGACGGCCGTGCATTTGTGCTAGTTCATCATAAGTTTCTAGACAAATTGGGTGAATAGAAGCATTAGGTATTTCTTTTAATACTGATGGAAATGCAGCATTATTAGGTTTCATTCTCTCGCATGCATTAAGATTTTTAATCGGTACAATTACAGTCCAATTACCAGTACTTCCATATACAATCGGTAAACTTACATCTAAATCATTTACTTCTAAACCGATACTATGAGCTAATTCTTCTTTTGAACCTGTAAATTCTTTAAACTGAGGTGCTGCCTGTCTCATTTTAATAAAGGTTTCTCCACTTTCATTTACACCTATTTGTATCGGTAAAATCCCAGCCTTCGTTTCAATCGTAAGGTTACTTTTCTCTTCTAATAAACCTTTTTCGCGCAAGGCATATATCGTCCCTACTGTCCCATGACCACATAAATCCATTTCAAAACTAGGTGTAAAATAGCGCATTCTTATATCTCCTACTTCTGAGGAAAGAACAAAAGTTGTTTCGTTATATCCAACTTTTTTAGCAATAATTTGCATTTCCTCTTCCGTTAATCCATCTGCTTCTAATGCAATACCTGCTGGATTTCCCTTATTTGGTTTATTCGTAAATGCGTCGTAATGAAATACGTTTATAGTCTTCATTTTCTTTTCTCCTTATTTGTCCATTTCTTTATTTTTATAATAAATAAGAAAATCGATCTAACCAACTTTCATAATCAGCTTTTTGAAATGGACGGATAATGAGTCTATCCTTCTCTACTTCTAATAACGATAGCTTCATTTAATTTCATCCCTCGAAACATTAATTGAATTTTCTTTATTATCTTACACAAAATACAAAATCTAGTAAATCATTATGTTTTTGATACATAAAAACCCAGTCATGCTTTATACATAACTGGGTTATCCATCGTTTCATAATTTTCTATTTCACAAGAACTGCATCTCTTAATTCCCTCTTCAACACTTTTCCTAAAGCGTTTTTCGGTAACTCATCTATGAATACTACTTCTGGTATTTTATAACTTGCTAATTTCTCTTTGCAATACTGAAGAATACTTTCTTCTGTTAATGTTGTTTCGCCATCCTTCACAATGTAAGCTCTTGGAACCTCTCCCCAAAAGTCATCTGGAACTCCAACTACTGCAACTTCTAAAACACCATGTATTTCATGAATAACATCTTCTACTTGATCTGGATATACATTGTCACCACCGCGTATAATAACGTCTTTATATCTTCCCATAATATGCAGGAATCCATCGTCATCTATCATGCCAGCATCACCCATGTTAAACCAGTTATCTTTTACTACCTTCTTTGTCGCCTTTTCATTATTCCAATATCCTTTAAACATGTATGGACTTTTCACATGAATCTCTCCAACTTCATTTGTTGTTAGTTCATGTCCTGTTTCTGGATGAACAATTTTCACCTCTACATTTTTCAAGGCTTTTCCTACAGAAGACATCTTTTCTTTTCCCATCATTGGATGCCATGAAGTTACAACCCAACCTTCTGTACTACCATAGCCTTGCACCATATATATGCCTTTTTCCATATATTTTTGAATGAGTGTTTCTGGCACTTTTGTACCACCGCTTTGTGCTACTTTAAAGGTTGAAATGTTACGTTCTTTTTTATTTAATTCATCAAGCATGTAGCTATAAACGGCTGGGAAAGCAAGCATTGTAGTAATTTTCTCTTCTTCAATCTTATCCCAAATAAGAGTAGGATTCGAATCAGCTAAGAAAATCATCGTAACGCCATGATAAATACAATTTAAAATAGAAAGCACGCCACTCATATGAAACAATGGATGCACAGATAAAAAGCGTTCACCTGCTGGGATTTCTCTTTGTCCCGCAATTTCAGCAAAATAGTGATGTAAGTTTTTATGTCCAATTACACATGCTTTCGCCTGTCCAGTCGTTCCTGAAGTAAATAAGTAAATGGCGTCGTCTTCTTCATGAACTTCTACGTTCGGTTCTGTCGTTGGCTGTTTTTGCAACTCTAACTCAAATGAACCAAAACCTTCTTTTGTCGTTTGAATTACATAAGGAATTTCTTTAACAGCATCAACATTTAATAACACTTCACTAAATTCTTCATCAATAACTAACACTTTTAATTTCGCTTCTTTTACAATCGTTTCTAATTCATATACAGTAAGCTGATGATTTAGCGGAATAAATACCGCTCCAATTTTTAAACTTGCCATCATAACGCTTGGAAATGGGTGATTATTTTTGCATAGTATTCCTATACGATCTCCTCTTTGCACACCATTATGTAACAAATAATGTGCAAGCTGATTTACTCGTTCATTATATTGCTGAAACGAATATCTTTTCTTCCCCCCTACAAGCGCTTCCAAATTTGGTGATTGCATTGCTCTTTTTTGTAATAATTTTTGCATCGTTCTCAAGTAAAACTCCCCTTTATATATGTTAGGTTTTTTATTTTACCAGATTAACTATTAATTTACTAAAGATTACACTTAGTGAATATAAGAAGAATATAAAATAACCATTTACTTCACAAGTAAATGGCTATTTTTCATTATATATTAGAATACTTCTTGTTCATTACATATTGCACATACTCAGGTGCACTTTTATTAATCTCTTCATCACTTAATTTATATTCGGCACCATATAAATAAAATGACGGTATAAATTCCATACCTGTATATAGGCATGTAGCTTGAAATGGTTTCGTCAACTCATCCATCGTAATTCCACTATTGTTATAATCTTTTTCTAATCCACCTATAGAAATAGCTACACCAAATTCTTTCCCTTTCACTTTATCTCCTTTTGATCCGTACGCGAATCCATATGTTAATACATCGTCAAACCATTTTTTCAATAATGGTGGTGAACTGTACCAGTAAAGCGGAAATTGGAATATATATCTGTCATGTTCTACTAATAACTTTTGCTCTTCTTCAATATTAAACTCCCAATTCGGTGCCACCTTATATAATTCATGCACCATAATTTCATCCCCATGTTTCTCAAGTTCTTCTATCCATCTTTTATTAATTTTTGATTTTTCAATATGAGGGTGTGCTACAATTACAAGTGTTCTCATCATTTTCCATCCCCTTTATAAATGAATCAATCCTTTACGTATTAGTATGAATGCATTACATATAATTGAAAAGTACGTACTTTCAGGTGCTATAGGAACCTTGAGGTACCTTTGGAGGTGTTATATGAATCAAAATGATAACTGCCCAATTGCAACGACACTCGATGTAATCGGCGGAAAATGGAAAGTTTATATTTTATGTGTTTTAATGGATGGAAAAATGCGAACAAATGAAATTAAACGAGAAATTCCAAACCTTACACAAAAAGTACTTACACAACAACTTCGGCAACTTGAAGCAGATGGGATTATCCATCGTACTGTATATCAAGAAGTACCACCAAAGGTTGAGTACACACTAAGTGAGCACGGAAAATCTTTAATGGAAATTATGAATGAACTATTTGAATGGGGAAAAGGTCATCAGCTCAAAAGATTAAATGACTAACAGAACATTGCCGTCTTTTTTAAATTTTCTACATTCATATTAGTAGTTTAATATTTCTACTGAAATTTTATAATAGAGATACTCCAATAGCTCGTAATTTAGAATCCCAAATCTTTCAGAAGTAAAAATTAATAACTTTCATCTATAAATACTCTTTATAACAAAAGTATCCTGTACTGTTCACCTAATTTTTAATTCAGACACTTTTTTATTGATTGAACCGCACTCAAGTTTTTAGACAGATAATTAACAATTTGAGGTGCGGTTTTATTATACCTAGGAAAATACAGGCTATCTCATAGTCATAGTAAAACCCCCTCCCTATATTTTACACTACACATTGATCACCGCTAATCTTTTAAAATATCCTCCCTATGAATGTAGGGAATAAGTGGTTTGATATGTGCTCTATTTTAAGGACTCACTTCATATAAAGGAACTTCTTTAATAATAATTATTTTAGTTCCACTCTTTTTCTTAACTGTCACCCTAGTAACTGGTCGATAGAGTTTCTTTTTGGGGAGCTTACTGCCTAGTTTTATAAATCGGATAACAGCTTTCATCGCTTTTTAAAAATCACGACAGTAGACAAAATACTTTGCAAAAAGTGCCTGTACAAGGCGATTTTTTACATAGACTTACCAAATAGCATTTTTATTAAAAAACTTCTCACATTTAAATTGGACAAGCATATTTTATTCTATGGGGACTCCCTACCCATAGAAAACTACCTTTCTAATCTAAGAGCACGCATATATGTGTGCTCTTAGATTGTTTAAAATGAAATAAAGAGTTTATTAATTCACTATTGGAAAAGCACCCATAATAATATCTTTATATTTATCTAATTTTTTTAATTTTTATAAAACTATATTATTTTGGAGTTGGTTAATACGTTACAAAAAACTGACCGTGTAATCATTATGGTCCCTCCATTTTCACAAGTGTTTGTTACATTTTACTCATCATCAGGGGAACTTCTTTCATCAAAAGTCTTATCTAATACCTCTTCATACCCTGTATCAATGTATGCACTTAATGAAATTGAAAGCGAATTATTTGAAGTCAAGTTAAAACCACTACTACTTTAGTAAAACTACGAATAGTGGAAAGGCCTTTACAACTCCCACAAGAAACTACAGCAGTAGTATTTTTAGCACCAATAGTACAAGTCTTTAATGCAAATGCTATTACATATCAATTATGAAAGCTATCCAATAGCTACTGCTGCATACACGCTATATCGCATTAACTACACCCTTACTATGAAAACTCTTCTCAGGAACTTCACTTTAGTTTCCAAGGAAACTAAAGTGAAGTATAATTATATACGTACAATAGATATCATTTATAAATCTATTTACATTTTGTCGCATTAGCTCTTAATCACTTAAATAAATGGAGGGCATAGCATGGAAAACTATTATGATGTAGCAGTAATTGGTGGAGGTCCAGTTGGCCTTATGACAGCATGTGAACTAGCTATTCAAGGTATAAACGTTGTCGTTTTGGAGAGAAGAGTGGATCGCATACGAAATTCTAGAGCACTAACGCTACACCCCCGCTCACTAGAATTGATGGCTATGAGAGGCATTGAAGATCGATTTTTATCTAGAGGAAAGAAATTAGATACAAGTCATTTTGCTGCCTTAGATACAAGATTAAACTTTAGAAATTTAGATACCGACTTTCCATATACACTTTTTATTCCCCAATCTATTACAGAAGAAATATTAGAAGAACGTGCATTAGAATTAGGTGTAGACATTAAACGTGGGCATACTCTGAAAGACTTAAAACAGTATGAAACATTCATACAACTAGAAATAGAACAAAGAGAAACAATATATAAAATAGAAGTTTCATATGTAGTAGGAGCTGATGGCGCAAGAAGCATGGTTCGTGAATTATCAAATATACCGTTTAATGGAACAAACACAACAACTACTGCTATATTAGGTGATGTTATATTAGAAGATATACCAGATACTCCATTTTTATCTACTTCTAATATAAATGGGACATTAATGATGGTGCCTATTGAACCTAATTTATTTCGTTTTGCCATTGTTGATCCTAAGAATCAGGCAATACCCGTTCATGTTGCTGTTACAGAAAAGGAATTCATAGATAGTATTTATAGTATTACAGGTGAACATATTCAAATTAAGAGCACAATATGGCTTTCTCGCTTTGGGAACGCAACCAAACTAGCAAATACTTATCAACATAAGCGTGTATTCTTAGCAGGGGATGCAGCACATATTCATTTCCCTGCTGGAGGACAAGGTTTGAATGTAGGTTTACAAGATGCTTTTAATATAGGTTGGAAATTAGGGCTCGCAATAAAACAGACAAAATATGAAAGCCTATTGGAAAGTTATCATATTGAACGACATGCTGTGGGAAAACAATTTTTCAAAGAAGTACAAGCGCAAGAACAATTAATGATAAACTTTTCAAAAGCAGGAATGGAATTAAGAGAGTTATTTTCGTACTTACTTACATACCCCGAGATAAATAAAGATTTAGCTGAAAGAGTAAGTGGTTTAGGGGTTATGTATTCGTCAATAAACAACCCAGAAAGTCATCCATTAATAGGAAAAAGATGTACAAATCTCACTATTTTCTCTCAAAACAAGAAAAGTTGTAAACTCTTTGAATTAATGACAGATGGTAAATTTATTTTATTAATACACCCTTCTTATATAGATAAGATAAATAAAATGAATATTGATTCACACATAAAGGTAGTTGTAGGAGAAATACAAGATTCCAAGTTAAAAAATATAGATACCGTTTTGATTCGACCAGATGGTCACATAGCCGCCATTGAATATACCAAGATAGATAAATGCGAATAGTCCGGAAAAATAATTATTAATTGTATTAGTGATACAAGATAAATTCATTTTTATAAAACGAGAAGAATCCTATTTATTTAGGATTCTTTTTGTTTTGCACATCTCACTATTTATAAAAACATGTCTACAAAGGAAGAAACACTAAATTTACAATTAACTATAAAATTCTGTTCCGAAGGACTACCAAAAAAACACCTATATACTCTCATGTTCAAAAATATTTGTCTCTATTTCATATAAAGTAATATAAGCATCCATAAAGATAAAGCACCAAGGATAGCAAGCATTATACGAGTAGATAGTACCCTTACTTCAAAATTGGTTTTCTTGGATGGTTCAGGATATGCAATTACATAAATCCCTTTTAATAGTGCGAGCCATGCAATAAGTGTAATGAGTCCCTGCCAATTAAGTGTCCAAACATTATATAGGATAACAGTACCTAACCCTAGGAAAATTGATAGAAAGCCATACATAATTCCAAATCCCCTGTCTTCTACCACTAATTTTTCTTCTCTAATTTTAATTTATTAACAATGTAAGATACCAATGTATTCAATGGAGTAATAATAGTCTTAGATGTTTTATACTCAACTTGCTTAGATGCATCAACCATAGATAATTGAGCAACAGAGATAAATTTCTTTTCATCTTTAATAATTTGATTTAAGAACTTTGTAACTTCTTGGTTGTATTCTTTTTTTAGTCCTTTCATTATCAATTCAAAAACACTATTTATGACAATGACCTCTAAATCTAAAGATTTTTGAAGGCTATTAGCATGATGTTTAAGACGTTCTACTGTGCCTTCAACAGTTGCAGGATTTGTAAAAACAATTGTCTGAGGTTGCTGTATATTGCATATGTAATCAAAGAAAGGTACATCAATTTTAATAATTGGCACTGATATTGAGTCTTGGTCTTCATGTAAAATCGCAATATAATTTGTACAAGTAATAAGGATAGCATCAACATTACATTGAGCAATCCATTCTATTTGCTCTTTAGCTTTAAATTGAGCATCTGATTCTTGAAATTTTTCATTGGATGTAATCTGATACATTAATGCCGGGTCAACAAAATGGATTAATTCAATGTTAAATGAGGTAAGTGCCTTTTCTATATATTCTATATTTGAATAATGGGCATGTAAGCATCCTAACCTTTTTCTCAAATTCATTCCACCTTTATTATATTTTCGCTTATTCTATCAGTATGCGAATCCACGTATCTACTGAAATTGAGACCTTTCCTTACATTCTATAAAATGCACCTTTAACTGAACAATTTATTTTCACTAAATAGTTCCTTAATTGATTTTTTAATAAATAAGGTAACAAGTAATTTTGCAAAATCTAGGATGCAGAGGATTTAAGTTATATTTTTTTGCATATTGAGCATGTTAATCTTTCCACTTAGGAATTAAGCCTGTGTGGACTTACTTTGACTCCAGACCTATTGCTAGTTTGTCAAACGTTTAAGGTAATCAAAATTTATAAAGATAGTGTATAAATTGAAACCAAAACATTCTTCCTTTCATTACAGATATTAAAAAAATATGGTATAAAAATTCCGTTTTATACCATATATTCTAACAACTATTTTATTTATTAAGGAACTTTACTTCAGATCTTCACTTGTGTAAAAACCTTAAAAATTCTCTCCATAGAATTGCTTTCCTATCCTCTTCTTAATTTTGACGTCTAGAAGTCATCATTTAAACTAAACATGCTAATATTGATTTTGTGCGATTGTCAGTTACTTCATAATAAATTTCTAATCCTTTTCGAGTACCTGTAACCATTTTAGCAGCTTTTAGTTTAGATAAATGTTGACTAATTGTACTTTGAGGCATTTCCAAATCACCATACATTGTTGTTACATTAGTAGGACCTTTTGCAAGCATTATTTTTACTAATGATAAACGAACAGGATGGGCCAATACCTTTAACACCTCAGCGATTTCATGAAACATTTCTTTTTGTTCTTTCATCTTATTTCTCCCCTTTTATATACATATTTATGTTATCCATATATATAATTCGAAGGTATATGCGTTTTTGTGTCCGTCATTTTAAAAAAATAAAAAAAACTTTAATCCGAAACTAAAAGATTAGCTTAACATAATGTCTCACTATTAATGATGAATAGGAATCTCGTTATAGAAGCAGCAGTTTTTATGCTACAACTCTACATTCAACTAACTAAAATCAATGAAAAAAAGAGCAGATAGTCTGCTCTTTTATGATGCCTCCTTATGTTCCGTGGAATGTTTAACACTCCCCAGTCTCTTTAGTTTATTCCACCCTACCGCTACTCCTCGAAGCGATGAGAATATAGATTTAATGACAACATAAGTCATAAATTGACGGTAAATAAAACGTTGTAAAATTAACCATGCCAATGGTTTTGGGTTCTCTTCCTCTAATTTAAATGCGAACAGAGAAGCGAGAAGATCCATTAAAAAGAATACAAAATAAAATCCTAAAACTTTTAGTGGATCACTACTAAATAACCCCATAATCATTAATATATCTGCAAAAGGAGCAATGAATTGCAGAACATATTGGAATAACCACATGTTAGGCAGTGCAATAAACCCTAATGTTTTATGTTTTGAATTACACAACGCTTTTCGATGTTTCCAAAGACATTGAAGTGTACCATATGACCAACGATATCGCTGTTTAATGAGACTTTTCACATCTTCAGGTGACTCCGTAAAAGCATATGCTTTTTCTTCATATACAATTCTATGTCCTTGACGTAAAAATGTAATAGTAAGATCTGTATCTTCTGCTAATGTATCTTCGCTTAAATATCCAGATTCAACTACATTCTTCTTGCGCCACGCCCCAATAGCTCCTGGAACTACTGTAATACAATTTAACTCATCAAAAGCTCTACGTTCTAAATTAAACCCTGTAATATACTCAACATGTTGCCAAATAGTTAACAAATTCCGTCTATTCCCCACTTTGACATTACCTGAAACTGCAGCTACATTTTGATCTTCAAAGTGTCTAACCATCAGAGAAATGGCGTCTTGCGCAATAATAGTATCCGCATCTAAAGTGACAATGATTTCT
The DNA here is from genome assembly GCF_051781745.1 of Bacillus cereus group sp. Bce019. Taxonomy (NCBI): domain Bacteria; kingdom Bacillati; phylum Bacillota; class Bacilli; order Caryophanales; family Bacillaceae; genus Bacillus; species Bacillus cereus group sp. Bce019. The sequence goes on along the minus strand of NZ_JBPWJX010000017.1, from coordinate 37,568 downwards.
CCTCGCGATTGTTGAAACCCTAGGTTCATTGCCGATGATTTCCCACCGTTTTCTTTCTGAATGAAACGAACTTTAGGGTGTTTATAAAATGTTTCTTGCATTACTTTTGACGTACCATCTGTCGATCCGTCATCCACAACAATGACTTCAAATTCTCTATAATTACTATCCAAAATTGAGTGAATCGTCTTAGCTATCACCTTTTCTTCATTATATGCTGCTATGACAACACTAACAAAAGGTTGATAGGACGAATTAATATAGCGAGATAACGTTTTTCTTTTCTGCTTCCATGCAAAATAAATTAAGAATAAAAATCGAAAAATCCCTAATCCAATAGCAATATAAAAAATAGTAGTTAATATATGCTTAAAATATCCAGTTCCTGAAAAGACAGCTTTATTGTAAAGTAAATATTGCTTCCCCTCAGAAGAAACAGGAGGCATAATTTCATCTCGTTCTTTATTCATTAAATCTGAAATTGTTACAAAACTATATCCATGTTTTTTTAAATCTTTAATAATGATCGGAAGCGCCTCTACTGTATGGGTACGATTCCCTCCCGCATCATGGAGAAGAATAATATTTCCCTCTCCCTTATAAATCGGATTAAGAGCACGTCTTACTAATTCATTTGTTGATGGTGTTGCCCAGTCTTCGGGGTCAACTTTTTCTGCTACCATTGTATAGTTCATATTTTGTGCACGTAAAATAGGCAATATTTCATTTGATGAATCCGGGTTAGCATCCGCTTCATATGGCGGTCTAAATAAAACCGTAGAATGTCCAGTTACTTCCTGAATTAAACGTTGCGTCGTATTAAGTTCTACTTTCGTTCGTAGTAAAGACGTATCAGCTATGTTAGGATGCTTGAAAGTATGATTGCCAATTTCATGCCCTTCATCATATATTCTTTTTACAATACTAGTATTTAGTTGTGCGTTTTCACCAAGTACAAAAAAAGCAGCTTTTATTTGATTCTCTTTTAATATATCTAAAATTTTTGGCGTATATTTCGGGTCTGGTCCATCATCAAATGTTAATACTACTTGTTTCCCATTTGGTTTTCCATATCGTTGCACTTCATATGCAGATGGTAAGGATTGATATACTTCATCTGTAATATAACCATCTTTGCCTACTTTAAAATCTCTCAATCCATTTTTTCTTTCATTCTCAATCTGTAAAATTTCACCTTGTCCAGAATAATTTACTTCATCTAAACTATTGATTTTATGTAATACATTAGGATTTTTTTGTACCTCAATAGGATTTTTTAAAACTTTCCATATTGTAGGGTCTTCTGCTCCTAGTCTCCATAATGCAAATCCCTTTGCATTATTGTCCATTGCGATTTTCACTTGATTATAGAGAGTAACGCCATCTAAGAACCAAGCAGTATGTTCTTTCTCTCCTGTTTTATATCTAAAATAAGGATTTCCACTACTCTTATCCCATTGAATTTTCATATTTGAACCTTGAGCCATTGCCATAACTTCTGAAAAAGTTAATGATTTCGCTGGTTCTTTACTATTCACTTCCCAATCATATCCATAGTTACCGAAAGCAACTATAAGCTTATTAGACGGAATATTCAGTTCTTTTAATGTATGTTGGAACCACTTATTTGAAGCAATTGGTCCTGGTTCCCCGGCTCCATAGTGCTCATCGTACATCATTACAATTATTCGATCTATTATTTTTGCTAACGCACTATAATCAAAAGCCTTATCATTAGCTGGAACATCTTGTGTAACGAGCAAATCATGTTGATGAAATTCCGTAGTAAGTTCTTTCATAAAATTTGTTAAGTTTTCTCTATCACTTTCAGGTACGGCCTCAAAGTCAATATTAATTCCTGAAAAATGATTCTTTTTAACTTGGCTTACTAAATCATTAATAAACTTTGTCTTTACATCATTTGAGGAATTCAGTAACTTATGAATTAGCCCACTATCAGGACCAGAAGCTTCCTCAGTATAGTTAGTAAGCAAAGGCATAATCTTCACTTGATTTTTTTCTGCCAACTTTACTATCTCAGGTTTGATCTCACTTCTAATCGTTAAATCTGCTTTTAAATGATACCACTCTGGTACTAACGTAGTTAAGGAATCGATATTTTCTTTTAAAGAAGCGGTACTATTTTCATCCCAGTTTACATAAAAACCATACACTTCTTTAGGTTGTTTACTATCCTTCGGCGGATTCACCAAATTTTTATTATCCTTCGTTTCGGTATTTGGGTTAAATTCTTCCTTCTTTAACTGCTGATCACTAAGTTTTTGATTAATTGGTACAAGTTTAGTATCTTGTTGTACAGCGGTATTCATATTTGGAATTTCTGGCGTTGAAAAAATACTTTGAAAGAAAAAATAAAATACAACACCTACACTAACTATTGAGATACATAGAAACGAAATAAAGGCTATGTTTCTCCTTCCTTTCGGATCATAAAAAACAGGTTTTTCTTTATCTTTCTCTTGTTGAATGTTTTTCTCCATTATATTTTTCACATACTCCTTCTTAATAGAACTATAAAATAATAAAGTGCAACTTTAATCTGCCCTCACCAATTGGGCATTTACAAGCAGCCCGACTCCCACCTAACTTCTTTGCTCCAGCCAAATTTTGAGATGGGAGTTTTACTGCCCACAATAGCGAGAGAAATCCTTTTAGCTTTGAAATGAATCTCTCACTTCCATATTCTATTGATTCTTCTTTTCATTCCCTTGCTGGTGGCCTCTATTTTCTTGTTGAGACCCCCTACCGTTGTTCCCTTGCTCGTTTCCGTCATTTTCTTTCTGGGATCCTCTTCCATTGTTCCCTTGCTGATTCCCATTATTTCCTTGTTGAGGATTTCTTCCATTGTTCCCTTGCCCATTTCCATTATTTCCTTGTTGAGATCCTCTTCCATTGTTCTCTTGCTCGTTTCCGTTATTTCCCTGTTGTGATCCTCTTCCGTTGTTCCCTTGCTGATTCCCATTATTTCCTTGTTGAGATCCTCTTCCGTTGTTCCCTTGCCCATTTCCATTATTCCCTTGTTGTGATCCTCTTCCGTTGTTCCCTTGCCCATTTCCATTATTCCCTTGTTGAGATTCTCTTCCATTATTCCCTTGCTGATTCCCATTATTTCCTTGTTGAGATTTTCTACTGTTATTCTCCTGTTGATTCCCTCTATTTTCTTGCTGAGATCCTCTTCCATTGTTTTCTTTTATTTGCTTCGATGGCTGTTCCTCTGTTTTCTTTTGTTCTTTCTGCTCTTGCTTTTCATATTTTTTTTCTTTTACAGGAGACAAATCCAGTGGTGCATCAGGAGATAACTCCGGTTGTGATTGCACCTCTTCTTCGTTTTCTACCGGATTAGACGGGGTGGCAGGAGGCGTAAGTGATTTGTTCTTCTCATTCTCTTGCTTTATATAGACACCTGTGCCAATTCCAGCTTTTCTAGCATTCTCTCGTACTTGCATTGTGCTACTTTGATATTCAACTGTAATATGTTTTAGCTCATATTCTTTCTTTAATTCTTTCATTGCCTTTTCCAAAAGTGGTTCTAGTGCCTTGTCCTTTGCAACTGCTGTTAGCATAACTTGCTTATCTTTCGTTAAATACTTATCCTCTTGACTTTGCTTTATAATAGTACGTATTACTTCTTGCAATTGTTTATTTTCCCATTGCTTCAATTCTTTTAAAATACGCCTTCCATCATCATTACAAGCCTGCAAATCTATAACACGAAAATCCTTTGTTACGCTCACCTCTAAACTTGGATTTATATCAACTGAGACGTAAGCAAATACTTTTTCTTCTGGTTGGTTGTAGAAAAACAACACTGCAAATAGAAAACAAGCAACAAGTATTGATGCAGGCTTTAAAAAGGAAGGGATCGAAAAATACGATGCTTTTTGTTCTTGCTCATCAAATGAGATTTCCTCCCCAATTATGCAAGAATCCCCCTTTCTTTTACACGTAATAAACTCTCCATTTGGTGTTAAAACAACTACGCTATGCTTTTTTATATCCATCACAATTCCTTTATTCATCATGCTTCCCTCCCCTTATATAATCAAGAATATATGTATAGTTGTTTGCAAAGATAATACACATTGCAATGATATATTTTCTATGACGCTCCAATGTTTTGCGACTTACCCTAACACGCGGTTCAATATGTTTAAGCGGTAACTTTTTCTTTCGGAACAGCTCTTCCATCATTTCCTCTTCTTTTATAATAATTTTCACAATTTCAATTAAGTGCTCACGCGTATCACGATGCTTAGGAGATTCTTTAGCAAGCTCTGAGAATGTGATTTTAAACTCAGCTAGCACACTTTGAAAATGAAGAATTTCCTCCTTACGGTTACTATTTTCCATCTCTTTCATATACTCCGTAAGCGACACTTGCATTTCTAACATTTCCTCTTGCTCATCTTCTTTTAAAAAGACAAAGTTATGTTTAGACTCCTTACGTATATAGTCAATTACATCTCTTTTTATAAGAAGATCAGCAAACGCTAAAAAGGATTTTCCTTTTGTATATGAATACTGTTCAATTGCTTCGTTAAACGCAAACAATCCAATGCTATATTCATCATCCTGTTCTGTAATATATCGGCGGCAGACAGATGAAATTGATTTTCTAATAAAAGGCTGATACTGTACGATAAATGCTTCTTTATCTTCTTCGTTGTTTTGTATGTTACATACGATATCTTCTATTTTCGGTTTTCTTAAGATCTTCATTACTAAACTCAACACTTGTAATCTCCCAGCCTCCTTCAAATAGCAAAATGGCCACTACACAAGTGACCATTTAACCAGATTTTCTTGGTACTTTTCTTCGGTCTTGTTTTCTTGCTGTCAGTTATATTTTTCGATTCTAACTTTTTCCAACATTTTCTTAATAATTTTCCTTTTCTCTCGGCACTGAAGTTAAGTTTTTATTTTTATCTACTTTCTTATTTTCTACCGTTCGTTTTGTTTATTCTTTTTCTATTTTATCTGCAATCCTTGAATAACTCTCCTCTATACCATTGGTAATTTCATCCTTTTATTTTGGATGCCCACTTAATCTAGTAATTTTATTAATATTTTTATATTCTTTCATAGCCATTTTTCTTCTATTTATTTTCTTCACTATACATATTCGGAGGAGTACAAAGTTTTATGGGGGTCAAAAAATATTTTTATAAAAAAATACATATTTATTTCAAAAATAAAAACCATCAAATTGATGGTTTTCTTATAATATCTATTAAATTAAGTTGGATTCTCATTATATCTAAAAAAGTACTAGCTATCCTCTGCCGCTTTTCTCCATTTTTATCTTTCTTGGTTATCATAATATGTCTTATCTGCGTATTTTCTATCATTTCCTTTTAGATAAGCTAATATTACTTTTGGATTTTTAAGTAAAGTCCAGTCTCCATATGTATCAAATCTTCTGCATGAAGTTATCATTCCATTTTTAATAGTACCGAATTTCTTATTTTTTTTCTTTCCCCATTCTTTTAACCGTTTAGCGAAATCTGCATCTTCTGCCATAAGCATGTTTTCATTAAATCCGTTGATTGCCATAAAGTCTTTTCTATAGCACCAAAAAATCCCTACAGATATAGCTCCGTACTTAAAAAGTAAGGGGATTATTATTAGCATTGCGGAGAGAAATATTCCTAAAGATATTCTTTCAAACTTCCCATTTACTCCACCACCAATGTATTTACCTGAAGTTAAATATTTATCTACATTAGACAACATAGACTCTGTCATTATCGTATCAGCGTCTATAGTGACGATTATTTCTCCACTAGCTATTTTTGCCCCTGCATTCCGGATTTTAGATAAGTTTTTATCATTATTTTTCAATGTAACACAATTATAAGATTTTGCTATTTCCTCTGTTTTATCTGTGCAACGATTTAAAACAACTATAACTTCCGTTTGCTCTTTATATGCCTCTGATGCCTTTGCAATTGAATCTAAACATTTTCTAATGTACTTTTCTTCATTGTGTGCAGGAATTATAATAGAAAACTTCATATCTTTTTTCAAATTGACTCCTGAAGATTCATTTGTCTCAGTCATAATATTCCCCCCTTATTTTATAAGGTTAATATCTACTATACATAAATTATATTAATATTTATTAGGTTATATTATAGAAACTGAAGGTAAAGAGGCTTTTACTGTCGACGTTCAAAAGCAAGACGTACAGCAAGCCCCGTTAAAACACTTGCCATCATAAGAAATAAAACAAAGAAAGGCAGCGAGGTATAGGTCCATTTTTATCTTCATGACTGGAATTATACTCCTTACCAAACTTCTAAATGAAATGTATAGCTGAGTAGTTACCTTATTTTTTCAAAAAACATTCCGATTATTTCTTTTTCACTTCTTCTACAAATTCCCATGTCTCTCCGTTATCTTTTGATTGATAAAGTGCACTACTATCGCCATTGTAGTCTCCATCTGCCCCTTGTCCAACTAACATATTAAAAACCCCATCTTTCTCATATGGCATACTAGGAGAATCAAACGGACTTATTGTGGACTGTGTATGTTCTAATTTTACTTCATGCGGCGGATATTCTACCTTTTTGAAAGATACTCCCCCATCATCTGTGCGATATAACTCTCCTTCATTACCAGAAGGTCTAATTGCTCCTAAAAACCCAAGTTTATCATTTATAAAAGTGATTCCTGATACACTACCAATCCCCCCATTAAATGGGTCTGGATTGATAACCTCCCATGTTTCCCCTTCATCACTAGTCTTGCTTAATGAATAAAAGGCGCTCCCCAATGCTTTATCTGTCATATTTAGTTTATAACCAACTTCTTTCGATAGGAAAAACTGTTCTTTTGCATTCTTTAAATCTTGTTGTTTCTTCTCTTTAAGCCTATCTTCTTTTGGAGGCGTCTTTGATTTACTCCAACTTGCGTCACTTATTAAATTATATCTAGCAGGGACTAGCTCTTGCTCTTTTCCAGGGACAAATATAGATACTGTATATCCAATGATATCAGAAGCTGCTTCTTTAAGACTCTGCCCCTTACCATCCTCGGTAATATTAATAATTCCCTCTGTATTGGATCCCCAATTTCTTTTCCCATAATAAATCAACCCATACTTACTTTCATTCCATTTTTTTACTGTTTTCTTAACTGGAATCGCCTTAACCGTTTTAATTAAAGGTTCTACTAATTTATCATCATTATAATCAGGCTTTGCGTATCCGTCTCGTATTATAGTAATATCTTCTGATTTCTTCTTATTATAAGAGATTAAATAAGTTTCTTCTTTCCCATCAATATTTTTCCCATAAACAAATGTATCAAACGCTGTGATTGTTCCATCTGAATGAAATGTAAGATCAAAATCAGTTGCCATATACAATTTCTTTGGCAAAGGATATTTTTTATTTATATCTTCAAAAATACCTTCTACTCCAGATTTATATATATTATTATGTTTAAGTTTAACTGACCTTTCATGTTTTAACTTTTCTATAAACCATGCCAATTTACCATTGTAATTTATTGCACTTTTATAAATCTGCATCCCATAAAATGATGTAATTGCAACAATAATGATAATAGAAATAAATCTCCATGCTATTGAATTAGTTAATTTTTTAGATTTATATTCTCTATTTTTTATCAACCGCATTGTAGTAAATGTAGTTATGGATATAAAAAGTACTATACATAATAACATAATGTAAATATTATAATTCATTCTTCCGTACTTACAGTATAAGGCCAACTCATAACAAAAAATCCCGTATACAATTATTAGTATTGGATTTGTTACTAATGACAGAAATATCCTTTTTGTATTTTCTCTAAATATAGAAACCACTCCTAATTACATGAATTACTGATATTAAGTATACTTTATTGTAAAGTAACAAAAAAGCTATTTAATCTTGCCGCAAAAAATACAATAGACATCTTTCTATTAAAGCCGTTTACAAATCTAGTTGTTTCATAGACAATGAATTTTTGAATGAATACTAAAGCTGCTTCATTTATATGAATTACAAATCCAAGCATGATGCTTAATAAAAAAATAAATCCTGCCATACGCCCCTACGTAATGGAACGAGAAATAAAATAAATCAAAATAGGACCAGGTGAACAAACCATACTAAGTGAAACAAGCGCAAAAGCTAGCAAAGTACTCAAGCTGACCATATACCTTCCTTCTTTATCTTACATAAAATTTCCTATTGTACATTTTATCCTGATTGGGGAGAGAAAAAATTAATATAAACCGATGCAGCTAAGTAATATTATCGGATCGAATGTAGTGTAATCACATATTTCTCATTCTCTTAAGTAAGGACTAAAAATAACCTATCCATAGAGCTACTAAAGCCACTACGAATAAAGCAAAGCAACATGTAATATTTCGAATCCACTTTTGTATATCATCAAAATACTTTTCTATAAATGCAGTGTAAATAGAAAGCATAAGAAGTAGCGCAATGAAAGTAAAAGATCCCAATTTATCGTTAAATTTTTCATTAGTAAATGTACTTACATGAAGGAATAGAAAAACAAACGTTACTATGAATAGCTCAAATAGCCTTTTTTTATTCACCCCACCACCACCTTACAGTAATTCCCTTTTATTTCATTTTATCAGAACATACTGTGGAGCAGCATATGAATATTATATTCATGTTAAAAAGGCCAACAATCCAAGATTGTTAGCCTCTACTTCTCATATTCGTACCTTTTATCACTTTACTTCCTAACAACTGGAATCCATATTTCACCAAACACTAAGCCGTTTCTTTTCCCCATCTCAACCGTCGTATTTGGTCCACCAACATAAGCAAACTCATTTGCATCTGGTAAAGCTTGACCGAAGGCGATGCCAGTCAACTTATTACTTAGCTCTTCAGCCGTTTTGTCCTCCCCTTTCACTACTAAGTATTCTCCCCTCGGAAACTGGATTACTCTAGATTCTTCTTCTATTTGTGCTTCTGTCATGACACCCGCATAATACATCATTTTGTTATTCACAGCTTCGCTCACAGAAAAAATGTATTCATTTGTCGCTAAAGCTTTTAAAGTGTCCAGCCTTCCATCTTCTTTAACAGCCGACCAAAAGTCTTCCTTTTCTTTATTTATTCCAGCAAAGTCTGTGTATTCACTCTTAATTTCAGTTCCAATACCTAACACAATAAAGCTATCTTTTTCTTCTATAGTATAATTTTTCATATGCAAAACCTGCCTCTTTTTTTATTAATCAAACGATTTATCTTTTCATCTGATACGTTTATAATATCTTTAAACCATGTCAAAAAGTGATACTGTTTAGGAGACCAAAATGAAAAAAGTTGAACGGATTAATACAATTATGCGATATATCAACAACCGCTCCCACTTTACAATTTCTGAAATCATACAAGAATTTAACATATCACGATCGACAGCTATTAGAGACATTAGAGAAATTGAAGCTATGGGAATGCCACTTGTCGCTGAAGTTGGGAGGACCGGGGGATATTTTGTTATGCACAACTCTATCCTGCCCGTTGTTCGCTTTACTGATAATGAAGTGAAAGCTCTTTTTATTGCCTTTATGGCTACGAGGAATCAACAACTTCCCTACCTAAAGAGTCGTCAATCTTTAGCTGAAAAACTACTAGGACTCATCTCAGAAACCCAGCAAGATGACCTCGTTCTTTTAAATCAACTCTTGCTGTTTGAAGGGACCAACCCTCATAATCCTGATTTACTTGAGCTTTCTGATCTCCCTCACCCTATGTTAGAAAAACTCATTCAAATACTTCTTTTGGATAGACATTTATTGATTTCCATTAAAGAAGAGAAAGAAATCAAGTCTTATTCCATTTATCTATTACACCTGTATCAAGAAAAAAGTCAATGGATCATTGAAGGGTTTGACTTAAAAGAAGAAAAGAAGAGGATGTTTCCTGTCGATCATCTCATCCATATCGAACCATACACGACGAAAAAAAAGCTAAATAAGAAAAAGATTTTAGAAAAACTAAGTAAGAAGGATGAAGTGATTAACCTTGTACTTGAACTTGGTCCAAAAGCAATTGCTCAGTTCAAAAAATACCACCCTTTCAAAATTTCAATATCTTATACAAACCCTTACCAATCTACAGCCATTTTAAAAACATTTATCGATGTTCACAATTTTGATGAAGTGACAGAGATGACAAATTGGCTACTTTTCTTAGGGGATGATATTACAATTAGAGAAATGCCTGAAGAATTATTAGCAGGTTTACAAGAACGATTATGTTTATACTCCCCATAAGCATTGATTGGTTACACCTTAAAATATTGAGTTTAATTCGTTACGAGTTGTCCATATTTTCTATCATGAGTGCGTAACAAATAATAAAAGCACGGAAAATCTTCCCGTGCTTTTTCAAATATATTATTTCGAAAGATTTAATTCACTTATCCTAACTGACGTTTAAATGCTTTACTGGCGAAGAAGTAAGAGATGACCATTATACCTACGCACCAAGCGAGCGCAATCCAAATATCGTTTCCAACAGTTCCTTCATATAAAAGAGCACGAATCGCATTCACGATTGAAGTTACAGGCTGATTCTCTGCAAACACACGAACAATTTTTGGCATCGTTTCGGTAGGTACGAAAGCTGAACTAATAAATGGAAGAAAAACTAGTGGGTACGAGTAAGCAGTCGCCCCTTCCATAGACTTCGCTTTCAACCCTGGAATGATAGCTAGCCATGTTAGCGCCAACGTAAACATTCCTAGTATCCCAGCTACTGCAAGCCAATCTAGAATATTCGCACTAGAACGGAAGCCCATTAAGAGCGCAACAAGAATAACAACTAAGATTGTAAGTACATTCGCAACAAGAGAGGTTAAAACGTGAGCCCACAATATCGATGAGCGCTTAATAGGCATCGTAATGAAACGTGCCATCAGCCCACTCTTTACATCCGTAAAGAGTCGCACAGAAGTGTAAGCTACACCGGATGCGATAGCCATTAGCAAAATTCCCGGCAATAGATAATTAACGTAGTTTTCCGTTCCTGTTTGTATTGCACCGCCAAACACGTAGACAAATAATAGCATCATCATAATCGGCGTAATCGCTACTGTAATAATTGTATCCGGGCTGCGCATAATGTTACGCATTAAACGACCTAATAATACACCTGTTTTACTTTTCATTTACATCTCCTCCTTTTTGCCAATGATCGCAAGGAATATTTCTTCCAATGTCGGTTGCTTCTCGATATACTCCACTTTTGCCGGTGGGAACATCTCTTTTAGTTCAGTAAGAGTACCTGTCGTAATAATTTTTCCGGCATGCAAAATAGCGATACGGTCTGCTAGTTGTTCGGCTTCTTCCAAGTACTGGGTCGTAAGCAAGATCGTTGTGCCGCTACCGGCAAGTTCCTTGACTGTATCCCATACTTCGATTCGCGCTTCAGGATCAAGTCCAGTCGTTGGTTCGTCAAGAAAAATAACTGCTGGCGCCCCGATCAAACTCATCGCGATATCAAGTCGGCGCTTCATCCCACCCGAATACTGATCTGCCCTCTGATTAGCCGCATCAGTCAGGCTAAATCTTTCAAGCAAATTGTCAGCGACTTGAACGGGATTGGAAACACCACGTAACTTAGCGATCATTATCAAGTTTTCTTTCCCCGTCAACATGCCGTCTAAAGCTGCAAACTGTCCTGTCAAACTGATACTTTGACGAACTTGATCTGGTTGGCGCTGTACATCAAATCCGCAAATGCTTACCTCACCGCCATCTTGCTTCATTAGCGTCGAAAGGATGTTGACCGTTGTTGTCTTTCCCGCTCCATTTGAGCCTAGCAGTGCGAAAATTTCGCCACGCTGTACATCAAAATCCACTCCCTTTAACACTTCTTTGTCTTTAAAAAATTTTTTTAATCCTTTTACAGAAATCGATGCATTGCTCATGCTTTTTCCCCCTTACAAAAATAAATTACCTATACCCTCTATTTAGTAGCACCGATATTCTGTACCACTTAGTACCGAGTTAAAAATATAACTGAATAGCGATGGCGGTAGTTCACATTTATGACCAGCTAATCAGTTAGTATTACGTATTGCATTTATTTTTTTCTCAATTTCTTCATAATACTTTCATTCAAATCTTCACGATATTTGGAGACATACGTTTTAGCGTTTGCCACTAGTTCGTCAGCAAAAGATGCCACATCTTCCCCAGTAATATCTAGCACTTGTCTACCTTCCGCTGCACCGGCTTCAAACAAATCGATTAATTCGTACTGAATGTGCAGCATATCCATCCCGTTTCCGGTCGAAAAATTCCACATATAGTTTTGAATTTTCTTAAACACAAACTGATAGTCCTCTGGCAGTGCTGCAACACGTGCCATCATCATTCTGTACTCTTTTTTATCACCAATTAATTTTTTGAATATTTCCAACATGTTATTTTCCTCCTTTTTTATAAAGCAGAACAAGAAACTCTCCAAATATGAGCCGAAACATTTTATATTATGAGGCTAGTTTGACTTCAAGACGTTAATTTTTGACGATACAAAATCCCATTTTCTCCAAAATAATTCAAGCTCCTGACGGCCAGCTTCATTTAATGAATAAAACTTACGAGGTGGCCCCATATCTGATGGTTTCTTTTCAATATTCACAAGCTTTTTCTTCTCTAATCGTACGAGGATGGTATAGACCGTTCCTTCCACGACTTCGGTAAACCCAAGATCATTCAGGTGGCGAGTAATCTCATAACCATACGTTTCACGGCGGCTAATGATTTCCAGCACACACCCTTCCAGTGAACCTTTCAACATTTCAGTTAAATTTTCCATGTTCTGATCCTCCTTTACCCCCTATTCTGTCTGACTTATATTCAGTATTACAGAGTACTAAGGCGAATTTTTCACTGAACAGTTTTTGTGAACCCGAACTATTCAGTATCACTTATTACATCTACATTGTATGACTAAGTAGTCGTGGATGTCAACTTTATTTTCAAAAAAATTAAAAGTCCGCTTTCCCCTAACCGGATACAGTCTACTTTTTTGTTGTAAGGACCATCACACTAGCAAAACAGAGCTAATTCAAAGTGTAATTTAAATCAGCTCTGTTTTATTGTTTTTATACCGATATATCTTGTTTTTTCACAATACAAATTGTTTCTCACTACCATTCCCATTGCATATAAAGCATAAAGGCAAGTGCGATCAGAGAAAATTTCCAGAGATTATCCGTACATGATACGAGCCTCTAAAATACAATTCTGCTAGAAATTTTTTCTCTATACTCTTTTTTATTTTATTTCTGATAGTTGATTAACAACACTATCTAAAAATTTTTCTACCTTTTCTTTTGATGTATCCGGCGCATGATAACCAATCGTAAATGTAAGTCTTCCATTATAAGAGCTTGCTCCCATTGAAAAGAATGGTGCATACATAATAGGTGATGCCATATACCCGTCCTCAGCTTGAATTTGACCAAACTGAATAGGTTCCTCAGCGATCACTCCCAAATTTGTCAGTAATGGCAACGCCATCCCCATCTGTACAGCCTGTTCATATTGCTGATTATACATTTCCTTCACTGTAGATAGCTTCATTTCTGCCAGTAGCTCCATTCCTGCTGCTGAAGAAAGACCTGGATTTTGAGACTTTATTTTATCCATTGATTGTTTAACTCGAATAAGAGTCTGCTTAAATGTTTCATCGTCTTCCATTTTAATCACTGGCATTTCCATACCGGATAAGTTGCAAATAGCACCAGTTGTATTATTAGGCAGATATCGACGTAAATCAATTGTCAAGCCAATCATTTTTTCTGCAGTGCGAGGTTCTGCACACACAGTGAAATGTGATAAAGCTCGGAAGTATGCAGTCATGATTACATCATTCAAGGTAGCCTGTTGTGCTTTTGTCCATTGGGTTAAACGTAGAGTTTGCTCATAGCTCAATCGCCGCACGGACATTTGGGGAAATCTATTTTTGTTAGGTTGAGATGGAAAAGACCATAACGATGCCTGTTGTTCCTGGTTAGGACGATACGCACTTTTTATGTCCGATATTCCAGCGTATTTGAATACATGTGATTGATCTCGACAACTCTCATTTCCCTCATCAAATTCCTTTATAATTTGCTTCTTAGACCGTCCCAATGAAAGGTGCGTATATATTGTTCCAAGCAATTTAATATATTCCTTGACTCCTATACCATCTGAACATAGATGAGATAATTTCACAACTAAAATATCTGTTGTAGTGCCCCGTAATAATTTCGTTTGAACCATTGGCCCCTGTATACGATCACCAGGTTCCTTAATAAAATCTATTACCATTATTTCAAGTTCTTGATTATTTCCTTCTGCAAAAAAGCAAATAGATGAGTTAGTGTCAGATGAATGTTCCTCCCAGTAAGGAATATCATTTTCTACAAACCGGCTGTTCAAAACTGGTTGCAATTGCAACGTTATCCTTACTGATTCTTCAAGTATTTCCTTGGATATACCTACAGGAAAATAAAGAACTGCATTAATTTGTTGATCTGCAGAATAAAGACCTAATACATAATTCATTCGATCTTGTGGTGTTACTGAATACTTTCTTTTCTCCATAATTCCGTCCCCCTTTAGGACTTTTTGTATAACCCTATTTTCCATATGCTTATAATTTTTCTAGTCATTTTTCTTCAAGAGCTAATAACACTTATTTTTCGAATTTTTAACAAAATCATCTTCTCCGTATTGGTTTCATTCTTTTTGCAGGTGATATATCCATTATTTCATTGTTATTAGCATTGCCTAACCTCCCAATATAACTAAACAAAAATAAATTAAGTTTACATATACATAAACATTTTATTTTAATGTCTACAAATTATCAATAAGACAAATAAATCATTTTTATGTCTGTCAATAAAAAACAATATATTCAAGGACCACTTCATAATAAAAGATTGATAGGCATGTATATGTACCCATATCACTATCAAAATAAGAATGAGAATTTTTCCAAAAAAAATAAGCTGAAAATATTGATTTTACAGTAAAAAAAGCCCCTCCATTTTGAAAATGAGTAGGGCTATTTCCAATTTGAATTTTATAAAAGAATGATTATCATAAATAATATTTTACTTTTTAGTCTACCTTATTATTTTTAATCCATTTCCCTAATAAATGAATGGATTTTATTCATATAATTTGAGGTGGTATCGTTGGTTTTTAAAAATAGAAAGCTTATTTTCAAATCAAATGAAAAAGAGGTGAAATTATAGATATTCATGTAGAAATTTCGTTTTGGGGATACTTAAAATCTTAAGGTGATGGGCATGTGGTGTTACACTTTAAAAGCTTTATAAAATTATAAAATTTATAGATATAGCAGATTTTCTTTATTAATAATCATTTGTATGTACGTTTACTCACACACATACAAATGATTTATAAAGCCACAATTAAGTGAAAACATCTTTTCCGTTACGATAACATCATAGCCATGTCTTCTGCTGCATTTGTAATTAGTTTTAAACCAAATGTTTCTTGTAATACATCAAGCACGCCAGGTGAAATAAATTCAGGAGCCTTTGGACCGATGCGAATATCTTGAATCCCAAGACTAAATAGCCCGAGTAAAATGGCAACCGCTTTTTGTTCAAACCATGATAGCACAATACTTACTGGCAATTCATTCACTTCACATTGGAAAGCATCAGCTAATGCAGCCGCTATTTTCACTGTAGAAATGGAATTATTACACTGTCCTAAATCAATGTAACGCGGAATTTCCGTACCAGGTACAACACCGTAATCCACATCATTAAAGCGGAATTTGCCGCAAGAAGTCGTTAAAATAACCGTTTCTGGCGGAAGTGACGTTGCTAATTCACGATAATATTCTCCGCCTTTTCCTGGAGCATCACAACCTGCGATAACAAAGAAACGCTTAATCTTTCCTTCTTTTACTGCATCAATAATTTCTGGAGCTAATGATAATACTGTATTATGATGAAACCCTGTCACTAACTGTTCTTCCGACTCCATATGTACTTCTGGAAGTTCTAGTGCTTTTTGAATCAATGGTGTAAAATCGTCATTTTCAATTTTTTGTACACCTTCTAAACCTGCAATGTCATATGAAAAGAATCGATCAGAGTACGATCCTTTAATTGGCATAACACAGTTCGTTGTAGCTAATATGGCACCAGTAAATTTTTCAAAAAGGCGTCTTTGATCATACCATGCCTTGCCGATGTTTCCTTTTAAATGTTTATATTTTTTCAGCTGCGGATATCCGTGTGCTGGTAGCATTTCAGAATGTGTATAAATATTAATGTCTTTTCCTTCTGTTTGCTTTAATAGTTCTTCTAGTGCAAATAAATTATGACCCGTAACTACAATTGCTTTACCTTCTACACGATTTTGTGTAATTTGTACAGGCTCTGGCACACCAAAATGATTCGTATGTGCCTCATCTAATAATTCCATCACCCGTAAAGCAGATTTCCCCACTTTCATAGCCATATCAATATGCTCTTGTTCGTTAAAGTTAGAATTTGTTAATGTCATATATAAAGCTTCTTGTGTTGTTGCATCTACAAATGCATCCGTATACCCTAGCTGAGCAGCATGTGTGCGATAAGCTGCAATTCCTTTTAGCCCAAACACAATCGTATCTTGTAAACTCGCAATCGTTTCATTCTTACCACAAACACCCATTACTTTACATCCGCCTATTGGCGTTTGTTCACATTGATAACAAAACATATCATCCCACCCTCTCCCAATCATTCATTACACCTTAAGCATAATACCCATTGAAAAAAAGTGATGTGATATCAATCACAATAATATATAAAGATTTGTGACAGTTCATATTGTCGACATAATATTTTTATTGACACTAAAAAATATGCATTAGTGTGCACACATCTTTCGATACTTTTAAATAGCTAATTAATTGGGAGAAATATATACAACGAAAAAAATTTTTGAATCCCATGTACAAATAGTTGCAATTCATCACATATGAAAATAGACATACAAATACGCTCTACTTTCTATCATTCAATAGAAAGTAGAGCGTATTTGTCATTTTAAGAAACTATCATTTTTTATTAAAGCCTTCATTGTAAACCTCTTTATTTACAATACATTTACACTATCTTAACATTACTTACATTATTTATATGATATATTTATATAGAAGCTACTTAAGAAATTTCATATACATTTTATCTTTATGATCTCTAATCTAATCAATAAAAAGATCATGTTATATTTTTATAACAGGGGTGAATTACGATGACTGAAACTTTAAAAACACTTATAATGCTTGATGCTACTTACGTTGTTATTGCAATTATGACAGTACTAGTATTTGTATACTTGGAATTAAAATCTCAGTAATATATGCTGACGTAATCGACAGATTCAGCATTTAAATATAGTTAGAAGAAAGAAAGGAGAAAATTATTTCTCCTTTCTTTTGTATTTCTACAATTTCTTATTTTAATAAATCCAATGTATGTAAAAGTAATCCCTTGTCTCCTACTTCTCCATGACCAGGTACTACCGAATTTATATTTCCATATCGCTTCAGCACATTCTCAATCGATGTAGACCATTCATTTACATACGCATCCGCAACATTTCCTAAATCTTTAGCTTCCGCAGATTTTACTAAACAGCCTCCAGCTAAAATTTGATATTGTGGCAACCAAACAACAATATTATCTTCTGTATGTCCTTTCCCTGGATAGAACGTTTCTACTTTTGTATTGCCAAACTTCAAACTCGTAATTATTTGTAAATCTCCAAGCGGCTCTTCATATCCACTGTTCTTTGCTAGTTCTGCGGTTAATGCTGTACTATGCGCTTTAATTCCTCTTTCTTTCAACGTTTTTATTCCGCCAATTCGATCAGCGTGCGCATGTGTAATAATGACATCCGTTATGCGCTTCTGAAATTTCTTTTCTACCATTTCTATTAGTTCCTTCGTTAATTTGTTATCCCAAGAAGAATCAACAAGCACTAGTCCTTTAGCAGTATTAAGAACTAGACCGTTCGAAGGAACTGCTTCTCCATTAAAATAACCTAACTCCGTATGAACCCATACATTCTTGTTTAACTGAGATATTGAAATGGTTCCCGTCTCATTTTTTATTACTGTTTTCTCTACCTTTTGTGATGCTTGTACAGAAGAAATTGTGCTAACAAATTGAATTGTTCCTAGTAAACCTACACATAATCCTACTTTTAACAACGTATTCTTTTTCATGTTATCAACCCTTTCTTTCAAGCTAAATAGTTATTACCTATATTAGACAATTTATCTCAAATGTTTGTTCCATCTTCATTTGCATACTTTTATGTAATTAACAAAAAAGCGTACAAAATTTTGTACGCTTTAAAACTTAATCTTTCATTCCATAATTCTCAAACTCTTCCTCATTCCCATAAAATACATTCAAATCAATATACTTTTCTTTTCCATTATAACCGCTTAATCTCCCGCGGTTCGTGTATTGCCAAAACGTCCATTTTCTCTCATCAGATAAACTCGGTTTTGTAAGAACACTACGAATCCATATATTACATTTTGGATACGCATCCTTTATATATAAATCATACGCCTCTTGCGTTGCATACAATATTACTTTCTTATCGTAATGTTTTTCTAGCATTTCAATCATGACCGCCAACTCTTTCGTAACATCTTCACGCTTAGGCGGATTATCTTTTTTGTTAGCGTAAAACTCAACATCAATCACGGGTGGCAGTGCTTGTTTATATTTTGGAACAGTTCGTATAAATTGCTCTGCTTGTGTTTCACCCTTACTATCGAAACTAAAAAAATGATACGCTCCGATGCGCATATCTGTCTTATTCGCATTCCTCCAATTTTTCGAAAAGTACTCATCCACAAACGAACTTCCTTCAGTCGCCTTTATAAACGCAAACTTCATATTTTGCTTTTCCAACTCTCTCCAATCTATATCCCCTTGATACGATGCGACATCTACACCTTTTATTTCATACTTATCAGCACTTATTTGATTCGGAATGAATATGCCTTGAAAAACTAAGTAAACGACAACACTTATTACACTAATTAAAGTAAAGATTCCTCCTATAAAAAGCTTCTTTTTCATTCATATCACCCATCTTTACAAATTAAAATTCTACTTACCATTCACGCTTTTTATTAATTTTCATTTTTTCTTTAAACGCCTTCTCTAAATCAATATTTAATTTATTTGCTAAATCACATACATTCCAAATTACATCAAACATTTCTAAACCGATTTCTCTTTTCGCATCTTGTATTGTATCACGCTTTAATATGACTTCCGCTAATTCACCTAATTCCGCCATCGTATATATCGTACGCTCTTCAATTGTTGTATCTTGAAATCCTTTTTCTTTACTGAAATTTGATACATACCTATGAAACTCCACAATATTCATACTTAATCTCCCCTCATTACCAATACTCCATTTTTCTATTACACTTAAAACCAAATTTATATTTTGTTAAATTATAACATTCGGACTATAATTTATTTATAGCCCATTAACGGAGGTGTTTGCAATGACTCTCTTCGCTTCACCAACATTATTTATAGTAGCAATCATTTCATTTGCACTAGCTTATTTCATCGGAGTAAAGCAGTACACTTGGCTCTTATCAGGATTCAACGAACGCCGCGTGCCTGATAAAGTGAAACTATCAAAAATAGTAGGTCTTTATAATTTAATTGCTGGTGTCATTGCGACAATCGGTAGTGTCTTCACTACGCCTAATGTCACAATCGTTATTCCTATCATTATAATTGGACACTTTATTATCGCCGCTTATGTAAATACACGCATGGTGCAGTGAAAAAAGATCACCCAAATGGATGATCTTTTTTATAATTTATTAACATATTGCTTCGCTTCTAGTAAGGAAAAACCAAAAGCTTCTCTTACTCTCTTAACTGCTGTAACTTTTTTGCCTTCTTCTACAAGCTGGCGTAGTTCTTTATTAATTTCAGGTTCTCTTTCTACAATTCCCATTTCTTTCGTAATTAATTGTAATCTATCTTCAATTCTCTTTAAATGCGCATCATTTTTCTTTTCAATTGTAGTTAATTTTTCAGCGATATAAATGAAACCAAAGGCTACTATCAGTATAACCATCCAGAATTCCATGAATGTCCCCCCCTTACTAACTTTCATTTGCTTTAATTCCACTAACTTATGTAAATTTTACCACAATACACATTTAATGTATAATATCACTATATCAAACTGTTAATAAAACCTATTATTTTAGGGGGACACTTTATGAAAAGATTTTTAAATACGTTACTTCAATTTGTAGTTCTTTCAATCGTGCTACATTTGTTATTTGATATAGTTGGTTGGCTTGTTTTCAATGCACCAATTAAAAACAAACAAATCATCATTTCTTTAATAACAATCTCATGGGTTATGTACATGTACCGAGACAAATTTTTTCAAAAGTTCACTTCAAACTAACTAAAAAAGAAAAATACTATTCTGTCTTTAAAGAAAGGAGTCACCATGAACTTAAAAAGTAGCAATATATACGAGAAAATGAACCAATATTCCGTTGCAGGTTTAAGCCTCGCTGTTATATGTAATGGCAAACTAGATGAAGCGACTGCCTTTGGAACACTTGAAGCTGGAACAACTAGAGCTGTTACTACAAATTCTCTCTTTAATTCTTGTTCTATCAGCAAATTCATCACTACAATGCTCGTACTAATGTTATCAGATCAAGAAATCTTGCATTTAGACGAAGACGTAAATGATAAACTCACATCTTGGAACATTCCTACTAATCTATTTACTTCACAAAAAAGCATCACTTTGAGAAACTTATTAAGCCATCAATCTGGACTCATTGATCCACCTAATAGTTTTGAACATTATACACCTGCAAAAGGCTTACCTAATATGTCTGAGCTCCTTTCCGGTAAAACACTATATTGCCCCGTACCTATAGAGGTAACTTATAAACCAGAAAGTGAATTTCACTACTCAGACGCAAACTTTTGTATAATCGAACTACTACTAGAAGATATTACAGGAAGATCATTTAGTCAGTTATTAGAAGAACACATCTTCCAGCCATTACAAATGAAAAATAGTACACTTTTTTCTCCAAAAGACATAGATAAAACCGATGTTTTCGCTTACGGACATAATAAAGATAGAACTGTAACAAATGAGAAGTATCCATTTTATCCATTCGCAGCTGCTTCAGGTATTTGGACAACACCAACTGACTTATCAGCTTTAGTTATTGAAATCATTCATTCCTTACAAGGAAAGGGCAAACTAAAACTTTCTCAAAAATTAGTAATAGACATGATTTCTCCTCAAGGTTGCTCAAAATGGACTGGATTAGGTGTTTTTCTAGATGATTCTAATGAAGAATTACAGATTTATTCACTCGGATGGGGCGTTGGATTTCAATGTATGATGGTTTGTTATCCATACTGCGGGAATGGTGCTGTTATTATGACCAATTCCGATTTAGGTGTTCATCAAATGGAAGGGATCATTGGTGAGGTTGTAAAAACGTTATCCTTATAATGAAAATAAAGAAGCTGTTCCTTCCAGCTTCTTTATCTATATAACATTTTTCGCAACAATTTTTATATGTTCTGGTGCGATAATCTCCGTTATACTTTCTTGGAAATCTTCCCGCAACATTTCTTCCAAATGTTCTAACTGCACTTCAACATGAGTGCATTCTAAATTATGTATATTTAACAGTGCATAATGATCTTTTTTCTTAATTACTAAATATTGATTTTCCTCTGTCACAAGTACAGAACCTAATCGGACTCCTAGTAAGCGTTGATCATCAAACTTCATAATTACTTCTCCTTCCCTCATATAAACAAAATTACAATGAAAATAATTACATTTATGGAAAAACACACTTATTTAGACTATATCATAATTTACTAAAATAGAAATATCTTTTTCTGTTTTAATAAAAATCCCTATTTTTTCATATATTTCGATACAAAAAACTTTCTCAACATGAAATTTGAATTTTCAGTTTTTAATTCTATGAAAGTCTATTATAATAAAGTTAATAAATGTTTGACCTCTCCTAATTCATGTACATATGGATGATCAGTAGTTATTGCTACTGATCTATTTTTTTGATTTCAGAAAGTACATACGCTGCATCCTTTCCTACACCACAAATAAGTGCGGAACCCCTTTGAGATTGCCATGGTAAACCGATATAATACAATCCTTTTACTGGACTGATTCCCTTTATATGATTAGGAAATCCTTTCTCATTCACTGCCTGTTCAATTTCAATCCAATTATAATTTTGAACAAAACCAGTTGACCATATAATGCTTTCTGCACTATAAGTATCACCATTCTGAAACATAATGTTATTTCCTGATGCACTTACTACTTTTTCTTGCAGTTTGATTGCTCCATTACGAATAAGTTTCTTACCTTCAAAACCGAAAATAGGGTCCTTTCTCTTCTGAAACCATCTTCCCCTTTTTGTATTTATTTCAGCGTACAATAAACCCACTTTTTCTAGCAGATTAAAAATACTTTTTCCCAAAAGTTGTAACGGTAAAAACGTTAAAGGATGACTAATAGACACCGTAACTTCATGAGTCTTTGCCAGTTCTACTGCAATTTGCATTCCTGAATTCCCACCACCTACTACTAGTACTTTTCCCTTAGGAATTTGTGATGGTGATTTATATTGTGATGAATGTATTTGAAAAATATGTGATGATAGATTTGCTGAAACTGAGGGAATAAACGGTTGCTGAAAAGCACCTGATGCGATAATAACTTTTTTCGTTTGTAAAATTTCTGTAGGAGTATGTAATTCAAATATTTCTTTTTCTTTCTTTATTTTTAGAACTTCCGTTTGTAATTGTACCGGTAATTGAAAATGTCTTGCATATTCTTCTAAATAAGTTGCAATTTCATCTTTATATGGAAATTCATTTTTTTCACCTATTAACGCCATACCCGGCAAGCTACTGTAAGACCTTGGGGTAAAAAGCTGCAAAGAATCATATCGATTTCTCCATGAATCACCAACTCGTTTTCCTGCCTCAAGTAATAAAAAATTATACCCTTCTTGCTTCAAGTAATATCCCATTGTTAATCCAGCTTGACCCGCCCCAATAATAATTAGATCTTTCATTCTAATCCCTCCTCTTCTTAAACGTATGAATACTTGTTCATATATTCATACGTTTCCATAATCATAACATTTTCTTTTTATATGATTCAATATCTACTCAAAATAAAAAAGAGCAGTTCACTGCTCTATGAACTACTCTTCATTCCATTTCTACAATTTTTCCTCGTATAGTGTAATTCTATTTGAAAACGGATCAATTACAGTTAATTCAATTGTACCCCAAGGTGTTTTTTCTATATTCGGCTTCGAATAAGCATATTCTTTACTTAATACTACAGAATGATAATCCTTTACATCATCTATTTTGATCCGAATCGCACCACCTGGTGAGGCATCACCATGATGTTCTGATAAATGTATCACAGCATCCTGTAACGAAATTTGCAAATATAATGGCATATTTTCCTCATACCGATGTTCCCAATCCAGTTTAAATCCTAAAAAACCTAAGTAAAATAGTTTTGCTTTTTCAATATCAAAAATTCTAAATATAGGTGTTATCATTTATACTCTCCTCCTATTTATAAACATCTGCTGCCAATTCTCTCAAAACATCCACGTTTACTACTTCATAGCATCCATCGTTCTTCTTTATTATCTCTTTATCACAAAAAATATTTAATGTTCGTAACAAATGCCGATAGCTCGTTCCTAACAATTCCGCTATTTCCGTTAAATTCCCACTAAATACAATTCTATTTTCATGCTGAACTGCTCGTTCCCCTGCTGCTAACATGTAACTCGCAAGTCTATTTTCAAGCGGATACAATAAATTAATTGTACTGTTTTTGGAAAGTCGGTTTAATTTATTTGCTAATGATCCGCAAATACATCTTAAAAATTTCGCATCATGAAATAGCTTATTTCTCACTTTTCCTAAAGGTAAACCCACACAATACGAATCTGCCATCACTTGTACATTTGAAGTAATCCTTTGGGAATGAATTAACTCCACATCTCCAAGTAACTGCAAACTATCATAAAAACACAGTAATACGGATTTCCCGTTACTTAATGTGTTAAACGCTTTCGCTTTTCCTTCAACAAAGAAATATAAATAATCTATCTCTTCATTTTCTCTACAAATAAACTCATTCTTTTTAAAAAATATAAGTTCCATATATGGCTTCATATCACGACTAAAAAATGAATCAATATTATTTTGCTTCATATACTCTGCTAATTTAATAGAATTACATACTTTCTTCATAGTCCCCCACCTTTACAACTCATCCCCATTGTAATCAAAATTTTCTTCTTCCACTATGACATATGTCATAACAATACACAATTTCAGCATGATACAGTCATTACAAATATGAAATATAAAGGGGATATTACATTGTATAACTTTCTTTCTGTCTTTATTGGTGTGCTCATCGCCGTTATGCTTCCATTGAATGGAATTTTATCCGAGTTAATTGGGAAGTATACAGCAAGCGTCGTCATTCACCTTGTCGGTTTAATTGCAGTTATTTTCGTTTTAATCTTAAACAAACATAAAATTCATTTCGATAAAGGTATTCCGCTTTTTTTATATAGCGCTGGAGCGATTGGAGTATTTACTGTTCTTTTTAATAATATAAGTTTCTCCGTCCTTGGTGCCTCTATTACGATCGCATTAAGTTTACTCGGCCAATCCATTGCTTCCATCATTATTGATCATTTCGGCTTATTAGGAATGAAAATTGCAAAGTTTGAAAAGAAAAAACTAGTTGGATTAGCATTCATCTCTTCTGGGATTATTATCATGACAATTTATTAATGGGGGTAAAAATATGTTATATATTACGATCGCTATTTTAGCTGGTGTTTCTATCGTCGTTGCTAGAATTATTAACGCGAATTTAGCAAAGGAAATTGGAAACTGGGAAGGCACGTTTTTTAATTATATTACTGGATTATTTTTCTCTATGTTATTTTTAATTTTCAGTTCAGATTCATTGTATATCCCTATTCATAAGTTGCAACCTATTCCTATCGCCGTGTACTTAGGCGGATTAGTAGGCGTTATCGTTATTTCATTATCCAACTATATTACTCCTAAAATATCAGCCTTTTATTTAACATTACTCATCTTTATCGGACAATTATTTGCGGGGACTATTATTGATTTCTTCCTGACAAATGAACTCTCAATCGGGAAAGTTATCGGTGGCATTTTCGTATTAATTGGGCTCACTTACAATTTACTCATAGATCGCCCGATAAAAACTGTGAAGCATAACCAAGTTCAACTATAATACTTTACGCTTACCTATCATATATTAATAGAAAAGCTCTTCACACGAAGTAATAGAGAGGAGAAAATCCTATTAAAAAAATTATTTTATTGCTAGGTAGCGTATTAATTATTTCTGGAATTGTATGGTTTGTAAACTCGGGAAAATCTATTCAAGATCTCTATACTGCAAACAAACCGAAAAAGAAAGCTACTATTATTTCAAGCTCGCGAGATCCAAATCAGCCTCCTGTTTTTTTAGGTAAACAGGAAATAAAAGATATACATGTCGAATCAATTAAAACAAAAAAGGATATCTTTCTCACAAGAACAGATGAATTAAAAACATTTATTAACAGTATGAATACCGCAAAAAAAGGAAAATTAACATTGGATGAAGAAGGATCAGATTTAATAGATTGTGATATGTGGATTACTTTCGAGGATGGGACTTATAAAAAATATTTCATATGGGTAGTTGATCATCACAGCAGCGAAGTGATGATTGCTCAGCAAGATACTCCTGATGATGTAAACCTTACGTACTATCAGTTAAACGAAGATAGTTCAAAAAAAGTTTATAATTTATTTAAAAAAATTATTTAAACGAAAAAGTCATGAGCACGCGAACTCATGACTTTTTGCACTATATATACTCCGGGAACACTCTACAACCCTTTTCCTGCTCTATATCATGACCAAAGAAAACAATTGTTTTCTCTTTCGCCACAACTTCTTTTAAACGTTTAATTGAAGATAAAGCTAATTCTGGATCAAATCCTGCGAACGGCACTTCATCTTCAAAATTCTCTTTCGTATACGATGCATCAATCGTTAATAAAACTGAACCGGATTGCTCCGTCTCAATGAATAGCGACTGATGGCCTGGAGAATGACCTGGCGTATACAATAATTGAACACCTGGTACCACTTCATAATCCCCTTCAATAATTTTGTAGTTCAAATGCGGTAATATACATTCTTTCATATATTCTTCTCTATGAAGTGCTGCCTCATATTCCGTTCGCTGCACAATAATCGGTGTATTTGTAAAAGCACCGTTTCCTCCTGCATGATCAAAATGTAAGTGAGAACTAATAATATATAAAAGGTCGTCCGGCTCATACCCTACACGCTTTAATATATTCACGATTCTATCTTCTTCAGTCATTTTCGGTAAGATCTGTCCTTCAACAAATGTACCGTTAAAAAGCCCTTCATTATTAACTGCACTTTCTGGCATACCTGTGTCTACTAAAATAGGACCTTCTTCCGTCTCCAAAAGATAACACCACACCGGCAAGTTTAATAGTTTTCCCGGTGTTAACGTACTGTTAACAGACGAATGGTCCAACATGCAACGACCTGCTGGGATGAAATAAAGTTTCTTTACTGTCATTATGTATCCACCTTTACATTTAGTTTTGGATAAAGTAATACAGTAAAAAATTCTTCTTTTTAGAAATAAACTCCTTCTAGACTATCAGTACAGCTTGCATAAAAAAGAGGGTATTTTTTTACATAGCAGTATTTCACCATCTATAATTTAGAAGTAAATATAAGAAAAGGCTGTTCCAGATGAACAGCCTTTTCTTTATTTACTTGAAATCTCTTTATTATTTTGAACGTCTAACGGAGTTCGCTTCCCTATTCTAAAGGCATAGAAACTAATTGTAACGATAGCTAAGAAAATAATACCTACAACTAGTGAAATACGAGTATCATTGTTAAACCACATACCGATTAATACCATAATTAAAAAGGCAATCGTTAAATAGTTTGTAACAGGAGCAAATGGCATTTTGAACGGATGATCTTTCATCTCTGCTCCCTTTTCTTTTCTAAAATTAATTTGACTAATTAAAATGACAAACCATGGTACCATACCAGGAAGTACACTCGCGCTGTATACATATACGAATAAGTTTTTCGGTGCGATGTAACTTAAAACAACACCAACCGCCAGACCGATAATTACGCCAACTGTACCGAATAAAGGCACACCATTTCCAGAAAGTTTCGTGAAGTATTTCGGTGCTTGTCCATTTACCCCTAACGTATAAAGCATACGTCCAGCACTATAAATACCACTATTACAACCAGACATTGCCGCTGTAATGACAACGAAGTTAATAAGTCCAGCTGCTGCCGTAATACCAACTTTCGCAAAAGTCGCTACGAACGGACTACCAATTGTACTTAATTGATCCCACGGATACACAGTTACAATAACGAAAATAGCACCAATGTAGAAAATTAAAATACGCCAAATTGTACTTTGAATCGCTTTTGTAAGTGTCTTCTTCGGATCCTTCGCTTCACCAGCAGTAATACCGATTAATTCCACACCTTGGTATGCACCAACTACAAGTGATAAAGCAAAGAAGAATCCTGAGAAACCACCTGTAAAGAAACCGCCATTTGACCAAAGATTAGATACGCCAATCGCTTCTCCGCCGTTACCAATCCCGAAGAAAATAAGTCCAAATCCCGCAATAATCATTAATAGAATCGTAACGATTTTAATCATCGCAAACCAAAATTCAAATTCACCAAATGACTTAACAGAAATTAAGTTAGCTGCACCAAGAATAACCATTGCAATTATACCTGGTATCCAAGCTGGTAAATCTGGGAACCAATATTGCATATACGCTCCAACTGCGATAATTTCTGACATCCCAACGATAACCCACTGGAACCAGTTACTCCACGCTGTCATATAACCAGCTAGTGGATGAATATACTTATGACCGAATGTCGCAAATGAGCCTGTACTTGGCTCCATATACAACATTTCTCCCATGGCACGCATGATGAAGAAGATGAAAATACCTGCAATTGCATAAGCAAGCATTACTGACGGACCTGTCCATTTAATCGTGCTGGCTGAACCCATAAACAAACCAACACCAATTGTTCCGCCTAAAGCAATCATTTGAATATGACGTGCCTCTAAACCTCTTTTCAATTCTTTGTTTGCCACTTCACTTCCCCCTCTTAGATGATTCATAGCCGCATTTTAACACAAGATGCTTTCCCCTAATTCCTTTCGGCCCTGAAAATGATGAAGCAAACGTCATTTTACACTAGCTTTAAAGCTATCCTAAAATCGTTTTGTGCTCCTAATAAAATTCTCAAAACCTTTCATCTTCCAATATTCTATAAATCTTAAAATTACTTACCTTATATTAATTCATTAATCTGAAAAATTCAATTATTTTTTCAATAAATTATTATATATAAGTCTAATTAATTTTTAACTAAATTAACAATAAAATACATCTATTCAATATGATTCCGGCATGTATATTATTACAATATAAATAACAGAGGAGAGCATTTCTTCCTCGGTTTCATATGTCAAATACTTCAACCTTTATAGTTGATAACGTAATTTCCCACACATTCGATTTATATACCAATGAGAAATTTAATATATTAATAAACTACTAACTTCTTTACCCCAGCCAAAATATAAAAGAGTCTCATTAAAAAATGAGACTCTTTTACAATTTCATATTTAAATCGATTTCGAAGTTTGCTTACCAAAGATAAATACCCTAGTAAACACTGCCATTATAACTACAATAACTAGAAAATAAAGTGGCATCACCAGTAACGAGCCCGTATGCAATTGACTCATTCCCCAAATTGTCATCGTTACAATTACATAGTATCCTAAGCTAAACAACGCTCCAGCTGTACCAATGACATCTTGAAAATCTACTAACGCTAAACTTAAACAATTAGGTAATGCTACTCCAATTCCTAATAGCAATATAAACATCGCTATTAAAAATACAACCATATATATTACATTCGGATTTGATCCCACAAACGTAATAACAGATAAAAGGATAGCTCCTCCTGTCATTACGAGACAACCGATATATATAATTTTCTCTGGTTTATAAGTAGCAAGTAAACGTTTCGAAACTTTCGCTCCAACAATAGAAGCAGATGCTACAACAATTCCTAGAAATCCATACATACTAGGCAATAATTGAAAGTATTCAATAAAGATAAACGGCGCTTCTGCATAATAGCTAAATAAAACACCATTCGCTCCTCCAATTAATAGACCGTATGTTACTACTTTCGGATTTGTAATCAACCGTTTTAAAACAGAAAACACATTTATTTGATTCGTCACTGCATCCGTTTTTGTTTCTGGAAGAGAAACAAATGTATACAGCAAAATTCCGACACTCATAACTACTAAACTTAAAAATACTATTTTAAAACCAAACATTTGATCAAGAAAGCCCCCAATTAACGGTCCTATCGCTGGTGTAAAAGCAATGACTGCCGAGATTTGAGCAAACATAACATGCCGCTTATGCCCTTCTACACTTTCCCGAAGAATCGTTTGTGTAACCACGGATCCTGCACTTGCTCCAAACGCTTGAATAAAACGACTTATCAATAAAACTTCAATGGAACTTGCAATATAGCATAAGAAACTCCCAGCGCCATATATGACAATTCCAAGTAACATCGCTCGGCGACGACCAATTATATCTGATAACCACCCAATAAAAAATACACCTAACGCAAATCCAGCAAAATACACACTAAGTGTTAATTGCACCTCATTATTACTTACATGTAACGCCTTTGAAATGTCCGGTAAAGACGGTGTGTAAATCGTTTCACTAATTTGCGGAAATGCGACAAGAATAATCATTAACAAAAGTGATGGTACTGAGACTTTTTTCATTTTTCATACCCTCCTATAACTTTGAAAATCTCAGAAATAAAAAGACTTTCCTTAGCTACGGAACAGGAGGGGCCATTATAGAAATCCGGTCATAAAACAACAAAGAAAACACCTCAATTACGTATGTTAATACTTATAGGAGGGTAATATTAACATTGATTTTTAAATATACTTTTTCAATTATATTACATATTGCGTTTCTTTTACTAGTGCTCGGCCTTGGAGGATTGTTAAAAAGATAACTTGATGCAGCCACCTTTTTATGGAATAATTAGAAATAGTTTGAATTCGCAAGTTTAATTATTAAACGATAGACTAGCATATTTTAATGTCACAAGCTTACAAACAGGAGGACTTTCGTAATGATTGAAATTTTAAGGACAGTAGTAAACTTTCTAATTTCTCTATTCTCAGGAGAATTACCAATTGTATATTATGTATGGATTATTAGCCTATTCCTAATTCAAATAACCCAATCTACTCTAAACTATAAACTCTTTAACAAGAAAGACAATTTGAGCACTTATATATTGGAAGGATTACTTGCTTTTATTATTTTATTATTTGGAGGAATATTAGTATCTAAGTTACTTGCTTACATAATAGACGACCCTACTATTAGTATGACGAATTTAACACATTATTTTGTTTCTCTTATCATATTAACTATATTTGTCATAATAACCTGTGTTAAAGACCTTATAGAGACATCTATAAAGAATAAAAATATATCTCTTTTGAGCTTTTTAGTAATTTCCTTAATAACAAGTATACTTTCATTCAAGTTTTTATTACCTTTAATTGAAGGTTCTTTTTCTCTTTCTAAATCTTTTATAACTACTCTAATCATTCTAGTAACTGTATCCATTCCTCTATTAATTTCTTTAGAGGAAAAATATGCAGATGAAAAGGGAACGGAAAATTTATAGCTTCTCATTTACATAAAAGAAAGAGGGAGCTCCCCTCTTTCTTTTAAATCGTTCTATTTCACAAGACTAAATCATTCCTTTTAATATCAATCCTAAAACTGACATTATTATTGCACTAATAATAATTCGCAAAATCCAAGTTGTGTTTGTACTTATTTTTTCTAATTGCTTATTGATTGTTGCTATGTCTTTCTCATTAATAGTGGTACGCGTTTCTAAATTTCGAATATCTCTCATAATTTCTTTTTGCTCCGCCTTGAGACTGTCAATTTTAGCGTAAACATCTTCCATATATTCACACCCTCTGTTCATCTTAATAGAAAAATCTATATATATTATGAGACAACCTTCTTACCTGTGAATACCTTCCGTATATCCGTGTACCAAATTATTTGTGCAATCTAATTGAATTACTCACATGTTTCCATTCTCCTATTTATAAATTAGCGTTAAGATAGATTAAAATTTTAAAAGGAATCCCTTGTTTATTTAACAACAAACAAGGTGCAATCCAACATACGGGAGCACCTACGATAATTTCTATTGTTTTCATATTGACACCTCAATATAATCAATATGATTTTCTGAAGAATCCACTTTTTTAGCTGCTTAATGTATACTAATATGAATACGAAATAGCTGTATTGATAAACTCTCTAGAACAATAAATATACTGGCTGAAACGGATCTATATCCGATATTTTTTCCAGTAACATGAATGGTTATTTCTGATAAATGCGTTTGTATATCATTGTTTTCAAAAATTTCATCCTCAACTTTTACAATATCTGCTTCACAATCTACTTCTTTAAAAGTTTTCAATAATTTTGTTTCCAATAAACTACAATCAAAGCTCTCATCTTTTATTACGGCAAATTTAACCTTCATATCGATTTCCCCATTTTTAACAATCTAAAATCACTAAATCAATATAAATATATATTATTCTATTAAATAATTCAAAATATATGTTTCTTATTAACCATTACTAAATTCCAGTTCTAAGGCTTTATATAAAAAAGAAAACAAATAAAGTGAAACTTTAATCAGCCCTCACCAATCGGGCTTTTACAAGATTTTAAAAAAACTCTTTCAATTGCTAAATTAATTAATATATAATCCACCGGTGCTCAGTAGTTCGAAAATTTTTTTATTTTTAATTCATAGATTCTGAGAACTTTTTGCTTTAATATTAATAAGCCACTTCTTAAATTCTGTAATATTGGAAATAACTATATAGTGAAACAAATTAACTATTAGGAGTGCTATTGATGTTTGATATACTTCGTCTCTTAATTATTTTTCTCATTGCTATCTTTTTATTTTTCTCCATACTAATGGAGTTTAAAAAACCTCAAAAAAGTGTATTTTGGTTTTCAATTGAAGTCTTATCTCTTCTAGGGATTATAATGCTTTTTAAAGATTTTTTATCAAAAATATAACTTAGTCCACGAATAATGACGTGTTTCAATACAATATCTTTATCTTTTGAACGATCTTATTTCTTCTGAAAAAGTCTTGTCTTTATCCTATTTCTTAACAAGGGCTCTACCTTAAGTTGTCTTTTCTTTATAAAAAATAGCCCGCCTATTTCTGTAGGCGGACTATATCTTTATTACACCATACAAAAGTATACTCTCTTCTCCACTCTAACTTTATGTAATGATACAGATTCTAAATAAATTATTATCTTTTCTATATTCTTATTATTGATTTTTTGTTCATAAATTCGTAACACATATACATGAGTTATCATGCTAAAATTAGTTTATTCAAAAGAAATTATTCTTAATGAACCGATAATTTTTAATACCCTGTTTTAAAGCCTCGCCCCCCTGCGAGGCTTTTTCCTGTTTAACTAGAGTAATGGTTATCAACAGTTACTCTGCTAAGGATCCTACTTTTAGCTATTCAGCATCAGCACACGTAAAATTCTTTCCCCCGTCATTTGATTTACAAACTGTATTTATCGATTTTTCGGTTATTTTTTCACTGTCATTAGAAACTTGATCTAAATCCATTCGATATACTTGTTCCGGATTCTCCTTTGAATTCCCTTCAATATGAATTTTCCGATCGAACATCTCAGCCGTGAAGCTGCTAGATGTATTTATCATTTTCACTCCATTATTTTCACCTACATAGCGTTCAACTACTTTTTCGGCTTCTTTAAGTTGTTGAGATGTAGGATACGGTATAGATTCCGCTAAAATAACTACACCTACTAAATATGTAATATACAAACCACCTACAATCAAGATAACTTTCTTTACTGTTTTATTAATCATGCTCTAACTCCCTTTTCTCATTTTGCTATTAAAATATATAATTTTCCTAATTTCTATCAATTCCTTTTTAGTACGTAACATTCGTTTTACATTTTATAAAAAGCACCTCTCTTACTAATTTTCAATTTGATAATATCATGATATTTATCGTTTTTCAATAAATAATTATTATTTAACATTTTATTTTTGCTGTTTTCAGTTCTGATTCAATCTAAAAACAACCGACTTATTTAATTCCATTACATCATCAGCAAGTTTGAAAATTTGTTAATTAATAAAATAAAAAAGCAACTATATGTAGTCTCTCTCGTTCTATCTATATAGATTGGTAGTTTAACTTCAGCACTCACTCTATTCGAGAATACTTTACTGAATATTCAATCCAATGATAAAATTGACCTAATTAATATTTTCTTCCTTCACTGTATAAAAAATTACAATAAAAAAATAGCACTCTCACGATTAAGTAAACGCGAGCTTTTTCTTCTATCTACTTACTATTTAAGGTTAATAATTTAGTAACAAGATTTAAAAATTCGACTTAAATTCATTGATGAATGGAGAGGTTTATATGAAATTAAAAGACAAAGTAGCAATCATAACTGGTGGTGCAAGTGGAATTGGCGAATCTACTGTTCGTCTTTTTATCGAAGAAGGTGCAAAAGTAGTTATTGCTGACTTTTCTGAACGTGGAAAAGAACTATCAGATGAATTGAATGCACATGGATATAATACGTTATTTATTAAAACCGATGTAACAAAAGAGGCAGATATTAAACAGCTAATTCATGAGACAGTAAGTACATATGGTAAATTAGATATTATGTATGCCAATGCCGGCGTTGCTGATGATGCTCCGGCAAACGAATTATCCTATGAAAAGTGGAAAAGAACTATTGATATTAATTTGTCTGGGGTATTCCTTTCTGATAAATATTCGATTGAACAATTTCTTAAACAAGGTACAGGTGGTGTCATCGTTAACGCTGGTTCGATTCATAGTTTTGTTTCATTACCTACACCAACAGCATACTCCTCTGCAAAAGGTGGTGTGAAACTATTAACTCAAAATTTATGTACTGCCTACGCTAAATATGGAATACGTATTAACGCGGTGTGCCCTGGTTATATTGACACCCCTTTACTAGGTAGTGTTAATCCTCAACAGAAAGAATATTTAGCTTCACTTCATCCACAAGGCAGACTTGGAACACCAGAAGAAGTCGCTAAAGCTGTCTTATTTTTAGCAAGTGATGATGCTAGTTTTGTTAACGGTACAACACTTCTTGTTGATGGAGGCTATACTGCACGTTAATTTTAAAATTTTGAAGCACCCTAAAAAATATATAGTCTTCAACAAGAAAAAGCGCCATCACAAGTGACGGCGCTTTTTCTATGTAAGAGCAACTAGAAGATATCCTTCTAGCCTACTCCCATTTATAAGTCCAAAACTGTTCAAGTTGCAGCCATTTTAATGTTGCTGCATCTTTGTTTTTTATTTTTGCATGCGTATCTTCCAGCATTGCTTCTGTTTGTGAACGGTGCGCACCTAGTGCAGTTAATTTATGATCAAATACTTCACTAATGTTATTTACAACATCCGGTTCTCCTAATACTGCCTCACGATTTTTCGTAATCGCAACAGCATGAATAACTGGGCGCTCTTCTTTTGGCATACGTGATACAGCGCGAACGACAGCGCGGCCAAATGCATTATGATCTGGATGTACACCGTGCTCTGGATAAAATGTAATAATTCGAGATGGATTTACTTCTTGAATGATTGCTTCAATTTTGTCAGCAACGAAATCAACATCTTCAAATTCTAACGTTTTATCATGGAAGCCAAGCATTCTTAAATCTTTAATACCCATCGCTTCACAAGCATCTTTCAATTCTTTCTTACGGATATGTGGAATCGTTTCACGGTTAGCGAATACGTTCTTACCCATGTTACGTCCCATTTGTCCTAGAGTACCACATGCATATGTTACAGGTACTCCTTGATCTGTTAATAAGCGAATTGTTCCTCCCGCAGCATATGCTTCATCATCTGGATGCGGAAATACAACAAGTACATGTCTCTCCATAAGTTTCCCTCCTTCTTACTTAAATGGTGTTAAGCTTAACTCAAGTGCAACTGCTAGACGACCTAAATTATCATGTCCAGCTAATAATAAACGCTCTTGATCGTCTACTTCCCAGTGCGTAATACCTTCAGCATATACCCAACCGTGATCCATTTTCAGACCAACTCGGTATGGATTTGTTCCAGTTATCTTCCCGCGTTCAAAACGGATAATCGCATTTCGAATGAAAGCACCAACTGTCATCATCTTTTCATTTATGTGTGATGCATACGCTCCGTTTGTCGTTTCTAAATGAATATATACATCTTTATTTACAAAACGTTCAATTTCATTTTGAATAAGAGAACTATCTTTTACTATTTCCATCGGAATTCACCTCTTTAAACCATTTTACGCAAAAATAATGCAAATTGCTATCTCTATATTAGAGGACAACGCTCACTTTTCCTAATAATTTGCACTGTGTTTTTTATATTTTTTATATGATATGTAAAAAATACATTTTTTCCTTCACTTTGTTAAATAGTTTTCTTTCTTTTTTGAATTTGCTACAATATATTTTATCCCGTATTACTGCAGCGAGATACATTTCGAAAATTGATTACATAATTTAAAGAAGGTGACATGATTGGAACAGTCAGCACATGAAGTAGCAAATTGGCAATATTATTTTGCAATTGCCGTATTTTTAATCACGTACGGATTTATTATTTCTGAGAAATTGAATCGTGCTGTAATCGCACTATTCGGTGCTGCTATTATGATTATTTTTGGAGTTGTAGATTTACATACTGCTTTCACATCACATATTCAATGGGAAACGATTACCCTTTTAATTGGGATGATGATTCTCGTACATATTACGAGTCAATCAGGCGTCTTTGAATTTGTGGCCATTAAAGCGGCAAAAGCAGCTGGCGGAAAACCGATTCGCATTTTATTATTACTATCCCTATTAACTGCTGTCGGATCAGCATTTTTGGACAATGTAACGACTGTTTTATTAATCGTTCCTGTTACATTATCCATTACACGTATTTTAAAAGTAAATCCTGTGCCTTATTTGATTTCAGAAGTGCTGTTTTCAAATATAGGCGGAACAGCAACATTAATCGGTGATCCACCTAATATTATGATTGGATCAGCAAACAAGCATTTAGACTTTAACGCCTTTTTACTTAACTTAGCTCCAATCGTAATTATTATTTCTATTGTGACACTTGGCATTATTTACTTCATGTACCGTAACAAACTAAAAACAACACCTGAACAAATCGAAAAACTAATGGCATTAAATGAAAAAGATTATATTAAGGATCAAAGCCTCCTTTTAAAATCTATTTCGATTTTAGGACTAACTATTTTAGGCTTCGTACTTCATTCGATTATTCATGTAGACGCTGCCGTTATAGCGATGACAGGCGCTACACTTCTTATGTTAATCGGCGTGAAAGAACATGATATTGAAGATGTATTTGCCCACGTTGAATGGGTAACCATTTTCTTCTTCGCCGGACTATTCGTTCTCGTTGGCGGGTTAATTGATATCGGACTTATCTCTTCACTTGCAAGAGAAGTAATCGATGTAACAAACGGTGACATCGGATTCGCAGCTATACTTATTTTATGGGTATCTGGCATCGCATCTGCGACAATCGACAACATCCCATTTGTCGCAACGATGATCCCTCTTATTCAAGACTTAGCTATAGGACTCGGACTATCTGTCGATTCTCCGCAAATCGAAGTACTATGGTGGGCGTTATCTCTTGGAGCTTGCTTAGGAGGAAACGGAACACTAATCGGAGCATCTGCAAACGTAGTCGTTGCTGGTATTGCAAAACGCGAAGGACATGGCTTCTCTTATATGGACTTCTTAAAAATCGGTTTACCATTAACTATTGTTGCACTTTTGTTATCACATGCTTATATATATTTACGTTATTTAATGTAAAAGTTGTATTGCATGAAATTATATCGTCAAATACAAAAGGTTTGCAGCATCCGTGCTGTGGTATTATCCCCTATAGGTAGACAGTAAAAAAAGAGTCCATCTGATATGATGGACTCAATACTGTTTTATCTGGAG